>NZ_WMLF01000470.1 GCF_014156695.1 Streptomyces durbertensis
CTCCGCCCCCGCCCCGGCGCGGGGCGGGTCGGCGTGAGCCGGGTCGGCGTGAGCCGGCGGGGAGCCGTCAGCCCCGGGGGACGGTGAGGCGCAGCGAGGAGCGGGCGACGTGCCAGGTGCGGGTGCCCAGCTCCGGGCCGGAGACCGTCACCGTGCGGGCCCGGACCCGCAGCAGCTGACCGCCGGACGCCGAGCGGTCCCGGCCGGCCTGCCGGACCACCACCTCCGCCAGCCCCGTCGCCACGCAGTCCGCCGGCGCCGACACGGACACCTCCGCCACCGGCTGCTCGACGTCCACCAGCAGCACGCCGTCCGCCTCCACCCGCAGCCGCGTTGACGGCGCGTGGGCGCCACCCGCACGCCAGCGCGCGGGGCGGACCAGGTCGGCGCACCTGCTCAGCGAGCCGCGCACGCCGGGCGGCTGCGCGCCACCCGGCTCGTGTCGCGCGGCCGGGATGCGCACCCCGCCCACCAGCACCGCGTCGCTGTCGTCCACCAGCAGCCCCACCGGGCGCTCGGTACCGCCGAGCACCGCCCGGGAGGCGCTGACCACGTCCGTCGGCAGCCCCAGGCAGCGGGCCAGCTCCAGCTCCGGCGGCGGCCCCACCGGCACAAACGCCAGCACCGCCGGGGCCCTCTCCGGGCCCTCACCCGACCGGCCACCGCCCATCCGGCCACCACCGGCCAGGCCGGCACCTGCCCCGGCCTGAGGTCCGCACCCGGACGCCCAGCCGGCCACGTCCCCCGCCTCGGGCGACGCCCCCGCCGCACGCGCCCACTCGGCCGCGTCCTCCGCGTCCAGACCCGGCCGAGGCACCGGCCCGAACCCGGCACCCGGACCGAAGTGCTCCGCCGAGCCGATGTGCTCCGCCGCACGCAGATCCGCCACCGGCCCGAAACCGGGCCCGGGGCCAGCACCGCGCCCCGGACCGAAGCCGGGCCCCGGACCGAACCCCGACGCCGCTCCCGGACCGACCCGGCCCGGCTGCGACGGGACGCCGGACGCCGACCCGCCCCCGGCCGGCGGCGGCCCGCCGCACTGCTCGCGGTGCAACTGCTGAAGCGCGCTGGTCAGCGCCCTGTCGTCACCGATCACCACGGGCTGCCGGTGGCCACGCCGGGCAAGCGCCCGGCACAGTTCCTCAAGCCCGGACGGCAGGCACACCTTCGCGCCGGGCGCACCGGCGCACAACACGTCCCGCGCGATACGCACGGACTCGCCGTCGTTCTGCCGGGCGACCGGGTCGATGACCACGAGCAGGTCTGGAGCCGACACCTTCGTCCTTCCTCAGGTAACCTCTCGGTGCAAGAGCCCCTGCGCCGCTGTTGCGTCAGGGGCTTCGTCTATCCGGGGCACCGGTCCAAACGGCTCTCCAGGTGGCGGTCACCGAAACCCGCCACTTCCGCACGTGGGACATGCCCCGAAGGGAAGGGGTGTACGCCTGTGCCCGCACTCGTGCTGCTCGGCGCTCAGTGGGGTGACGAAGGCAAGGGAAAGGCCACCGACCTGCTCGGCGGTTCCGTCGACTACGTCGTCCGCTTCCAGGGCGGTAACAACGCCGGCCACACGGTGGTCGTCGGCGACCAGAAGTACGCCCTGCACCTGCTGCCCTCCGGCATCCTCTCCCCCACCTGCACCCCTGTCATCGGCAACGGCGTTGTCGTCGACCCGTCCGTCCTGCTCTCCGAGCTCGCCGGTCTCAACGAGCGCGGCGTCGACACCTCCAAGCTGCTGATCAGCGGCAACGCTCACCTGATCACCCCGTACCACACCGAGGTCGACAAGGTCACCGAGCGCTTCCTGGGCAAGCGCAAGATCGGCACGACCGGTCGCGGCATCGGCCCCACCTACGCCGACAAGATCAACCGGGTCGGCATCCGGGTGCAGGACCTCTTCGACGAGTCGATCCTGCTCCAGAAGGTCGAGGCGTCCCTCGACTTCAAGAACCAGGTGCTCGCCAAGCTCTACAACCGGCGCTCGATCAAGCCGGAGCAGGTGGTGGAGAACCTGCTCGGCTACGCCGACCAGCTCCGCGACTACGTCTGCGACACCACCCTCGTCCTGAACAACGCGCTGGACGACGGCAAGGTCGTGCTCTTCGAGGGCGGCCAGGGCACCCTCCTGGACGTCGACCACGGCACGTACCCCTTTGTCACCTCCTCCAACCCGACCGCCGGCGGCGCCTGCACCGGCGCGGGCGTCGGCCCGACCCGCATCAACCGGGTCATCGGCATCCTCAAGGCGTACACCACGCGCGTCGGCGCCGGCCCCTTCCCGACCGAGCTGTTCGACGCCGACGGCGAGGCGCTGCGCACCATCGGCGGCGAGAAGGGCGTCACCACCGGCCGCGACCGCCGCTGCGGCTGGTTCGACGCGGTCATCGCCCGCTACGCCACCAGGGTCAACGGCCTCACCGACTTCTTCCTCACCAAGCTCGACGTGCTCACCGGCTGGGAGCGCATCCCGGTCTGCGTGGCGTACGAGATCGACGGCAAGCGCGTCGAGGAACTGCCCTACAGCCAGACCGACTTCCACCACGCGAAGCCGATCTACGAGTTCCTGCCGGGCTGGTCGGAGGACATCACCAAGGCGAAGACCTTCGCCGACCTGCCGAAGAACGCCCAGGGCTACGTGAAGGCGCTGGAGGAGATGTCCGGCGCGCCGATCTCCGCCATCGGCGTCGGCCCCGGCCGCGACGAGACGATCCAGATCAACTCCTTCCTGGACTGATCACAGCCACCGGCAGCGGGCACCGGGGCGCGCGAGAGCAGCGGTCACCGGCGCGCGCAGGCGTACGCACTGGCGCACACCCCCCGCCACGCGCCGCGCCCCGCCTCCTCACACCGCCGCCGGCCCTACACCTCCACCAGCAGCTCCCGCAGCCCCCGGATCACGTACCCCGGCCGCCACTGCGGCTCACCGACCAGCCGCATCCCCGGGGCCTTCTCCAGCAGCGCCCGGAACGACGCGGCCAGCTCGACCCGCGCCAGCGGCGCGCCCAGGCAGTAGTGGATGCCCGCCCCGAACGAGATGTGCGGGTTGTCCGCCCGGCCCAGATCCAACCGGTCCGGTTCGGCGAAGCGCGCCGGGTCCCGGTTCGCCGAACCGAAGAGCAGCGCCACCTCAGCGCCTCGCGGCAGTACCGTGTCGCCGATCGTCACCTCCTCCAGCACCCATCGCTCGAACATCTGCAGCGGCGTGTCGTACCGCAGCAGCTCCTCCACCGCGCTCGGCAGCAGCTCCGGTTCCGCCCGCAGCCGCGCCAGCTCCGCCGGATGGCGGAACAGCGTCCACCAGCCGTTGACCGTGGAGTTCACCGTGGCCTCGTGACCCGCGTTGAGCAGCAGCGCGCACGTGGACACCATCTCCTGCTCGCTGAGGCGGGCCCCGTCGTCGTCGTGGACCGAGATCAGCGCGCTGACCAGGTCCTCACCCGGCTGCCGCCGCCGCAGCGCCACCAGCTCCCGCAGGTACGCCGAGAACTCCTCGGCCGCCCGCACCGCTCGGGCCGCCGTCTCCCGGTCCGGGTTCAGCTCGAACATGCCGCAGATGTCCGCCGACCACGGCCGCAGCAGCGGCCGGTCCGCCTCCGGCACGCCCAGCATCTCCGCGATCACCGCCACCGGCAGCGGTTCGGCGACCGCCGTCAGCAGATCCCCTCCTCCTTCCTCGACAAGCCGGTCCACCAGCTCGTCCGCCATACGCGCCACCGTCGGCGCCAACCGCTCCACCGTGCGCGGGGTGAACGCCCGGGACACCAGGCGCCTGATCCGCGTGTGGTCCGGCGGCTCCAGATCCAGCAGCCCGTGCCCGTTCAGCGTGTGGAACGGCTCCTCCTCGGCCGGCGGCGCACTCCGCCCGAACTCCTCGTGCGAGAACCGGTGCAGATAGCCCCGCCCCAGCCGCCGGTCCCTCAGCAGCTCCCGCACGTCGTCATAGCCCGGCACCAGCCACTGGCGCGACGTCTCGTACCAGTGCGCCCGCCCGGACCGCCGCAGCTCCTCGTAGACCGGATACGGATCGGCCACGAACGCCGGCGACCACGGGTCGAATCCCCTCACACC
>NZ_WMLF01000471.1 GCF_014156695.1 Streptomyces durbertensis
CGTCGGCCCCGTCTTCCCCTCGGACAGGGCCGCTCCCCCCGGCAGGGCCGCGATGTACGCCGGCCGCTGCCGTCCGGTGCCTCGGACACACCCCCGCACGCCCATGGCACCGGACTTCTCGGAGCCACGTGCCGCGACCGTGGGGACCACCGCGGGAACCGCGGCGGTACGCAGACGCGTGTGAGCCACTGCGCTGGTCTTGGTTCCGTGCAGTGTGTTCATCTCGCGCCTCCCTCGAAAGCAGCCCGTCGCTTGCCTTGTGGGGAAAACTCTGCCGGGCCAGTTTCATGACGAGGTCCCCCGACTGTCACAGCGGTGTCACAGCGCAAACGGCTGTTCCCGCCGTCATCCTCCGGTCGTCCCGCCCGGGGTCGTTCGAGTCGTGACCGACCGCTGGTCGAACTCGCGGCGGGTCATGGGCCAGAATGGCGCGTGTGCCTTTCCTGTTGCTGATCGAGGACGATGACGCTGTCCGCACCGCCCTGGAGATGGGTCTGACCCGCCAGGGCCACCGCGTGGTGACCGCCGCGTCCGGCGAGGACGGCCTGAAGCTGCTGCGCGAGCAGCGGCCCGACCTGATCGTGCTGGACGTGATGCTGCCGGGCATCGACGGCTTCGAGGTGTGCCGTCGTATCCGCCGCACCGACCAGTTGCCGATCATCCTGCTGACCGCGCGCAGCGACGACATCGACGTGGTGGTGGGTCTGGAGTCCGGCGCTGACGACTACGTCGTCAAGCCGGTGCAGGGCCGGGTGCTGGACGCCCGTATCCGTGCGGTGATGCGCCGGGGCGAGCGGGAGGCGAACGACTCGGCCGCCTTCGGCAGCCTGGTCATCGACCGTTCGGCGATGACCGTCACGAAGAACGGCGAGGACCTGCAGCTCACCCCGACCGAGCTGCGGCTGCTGCTGGAGCTGAGCCGCAGGCCGGGGCAGGCGCTGTCCCGGCAGCAGCTGCTGCGGCTGGTGTGGGAGCACGACTACCTGGGCGACTCCCGGCTGGTGGACGCGTGTGTGCAGCGGCTGCGGGCGAAGGTGGAGGACGTGCCGTCGTCCCCGACGCTGATCCGCACGGTGCGCGGGGTCGGCTACCGCCTGGACGCGCCCTCGTGACGTGGCACGCCCGGACGGGGGCGGTGGAGTGAGTCCGGACACGGGGGGCGGCGGCAGAGGGCCGCTCGGTCGGGTGCGCGACTGGTTGGTGGGGGTCATGCCGAGCCTGCGGCTTCGTCTGGTGATCGTGTTCGCGCTGGTGGCGCTGAGTGCCGCCGTCGCGGCGTCCGGCATCGCGTACTGGCTGACCAGGGACGCCGTGCTGACGCGCGCGCAGAACGCGGCGCTGGGCGACTTCCGCAAGACGCTCGGCGACCACGCCGGGACGCTGCCGCCGCGTCCGACGTGTGAGCAGTTGCAGGACGCCGCCGTGGCGATGTCCCGTTCGACGCAGAACTACGAGGTGCTGCTGATCGACCGGCAGCGCGACGGGCAGCGCTGCGCGGTGACGTCCTCCGGGGCGTTCTCGCTGGACGACGTGCCGCGGAAGCTGCAGCGCGCGGTCGGCAAGCGGCGCACGTCGGGGGGCGGCAACGGCGCCGCGTACCACCTGTACTGGCAGCGGGTCACCCAGGGCGACACGCCGTACCTGCTGAGCGGTGCCACGGTCATCGGCGACGGCCCGACGGGCTACATGCGCAAGTCGCTCGAGCCCGAGCGGGACGATCTGACGTCGCTGGCCTGGTCGTTGGCGATCGCGACCGGGCTGGCGCTGATCGGTTCGGTGCTGCTCGCGCAGGCGGCGGCGTCGACCGTGCTGCGTCCGGTGCAGCGGCTCGGTGAGGCGGCCAGGCGGCTCGGCGAGGGGCAGCTGGACACCCGGCTGAAGGTGTCGGGAACGGACGAACTCGCCGACCTGTCAAGGACGTTCAACGCGACGGCCGCGGCGCTGGAGGAACGGGTGGCCGACCTCAGCGCCCGGGAGCAGGCCAGCCGCCGCTTCGTCGCCGACATGTCACACGAGCTGCGGACCCCGCTGACGGCGATCTCGGCGGTCACCGAGGTGCTGGAGGACGAGCAGGAGAACCTGGACCCGATGATCGAGCCGGCCGTGCAGTTGGTGATCAGCGAGACCCGGCGGCTCAACGACCTGGTGGAGAACCTGATGGAGGTGACGCGCTTCGACGCGGGCACCGCCCGTCTGGTGCTGGACAACGTCGACGTCGCCGACCAGGTCACCGCCTGCATCGACGCCAGGGCCTGGCTGGACGCCGTGGAGCTGGACGCCGAACGCGGCATCATCGCCCGGCTCGACCCGCGCCGGCTGGACGTCATCCTCGCCAACCTGATCGGCAACGCGCTCAAGCACGGCGGCTCGCCGGTGCGGGTATCGGTACGCACCGAGGAGTGCCCTGCGGAGCAGCCCGGGGCACAACCCCGAGAGCAGCACGGGGCGCACCCGGGAGAGCAGCACGGCGAGCAGCCCGAGGAGCACGCCGGGGCGTTCGAGCCGGGCAGCGGGAAGCTGGTCATCGAGGTGTCGGACAACGGTCCCGGCATCCCCGAGGACGTGCTGCCGCACGTGTTCGACCGCTTCTACAAGGCGAGCGCGTCCCGCCCCCGCTCCGAGGGCAGCGGGCTCGGCCTGTCCATCGCGCTGGAGAACGCGCACATCCACGGCGGTGAGATCACCGCCCGCAACTCCCCGGAGGGCGGCGCCGTCTTCACGCTGGAACTCCCGCAGGACCCGAGCCGGTTGGCGGCCGCCGCCGACGAGGAGGGGGACGACCGTTGAGTCTCACGCGTCTCACACCCCGTGCCGTGGGCCCGCTGGTCGTGCTGCTGGCCGGCGCGACCGTGGCGGGCTGCGGCATCCGCGCCACGTCCGTGCCCGTCGACGACGGCCCGGCTCCCTCCCGGGTCGCCTGCGCCGTAGAACACGACCAGGAAGGGACCGGGACCGGCACCCCGCAGGCGGGGCCGGACGGTGAGCTGCGCATCGCGCTGGTGTGCAGCGGCCGGGTGGTGGACGTACGCCGCCAGGTGCCGCTGCGGCAGGGCGAGTCGGCGGCTGACCGGCTCGCCGCCGCCCGGACGCTGCTCGCCGAGCTGCGCCGGGAACCGGGCCCCCGCGAGCAGGAGGCCGGCTTCACCACGGCCGTGCCCGAGGACCTGCGGGTCTCCGCCCCCGACCCCGACGACGACACCAGCGCGCTGCGGCTGAGTCGGCACCCGAACGAGCTGCCGCCGTTCGCCCTCGCGCAGATCGTCTGCACCTTCGCCGCGACGACCATCGCGGACGCCAACCGCCAGGTGCTGCTCGGCGGCCCCGGCAACGAGCCCGGCAAGCCGTTGAAGCTCTACGAGTGCGGCACCGCGCTGCGGACGACCACCGAGGCCGCCGAGACCGCGGGTGTCCCCTTCTGAGGCCGCCGCCGGGCGTCATGGCACGTCCGGCGGCGGGCGTGGGCCGGCGGCCGGCCGCCGGTCCGGCGCGGCGGCCGGCTGCGGGCATGTCGACCCGGCCGGCCGTGGGAGTCGCAGGTCACCCGATCGGACGGGAACCGCACGCGCGGAGCCGGTCGTCATTGCCGGCGTGCAGCACGATCGTCCAGGCGGGAAGGCCGTCATCCGGATCCGGGCAGTGGGGGCACTACTCCTGGTCGGCCATCTGGTTCTTGTCGGTTGGTTGACGTTGCGGCCGCTGGCCGTTCCGTGGGTGGCGCCCGCCAACGTGGAACTCCTCGCCACCATCCGCGCCGACATCGAGCAGGGCCCGGTGTCGGCGCTGCGCAGCCTCGGCGGGGACCTGCTGCTGTTCGCCCCGCTCGGCGCGCTGCTGCCGCTGGCGTCCGGGCAGCGCGGTTCGCGCACCGGCTCCTTCCTGCGTACGTTCGCCGCCGCCGGCCTGCTCTCGCTGAGCCTGGAGGCGCTGCGCTCGGCCGTCCCCGGCCAGGTCGCCAACGTGGACTCCGTGCTGCTGCACACCGCCGGCGCCGCGCTGGCCCATCTGCTCTGCTACCCGCTGGTGCGTCTGCTGCTGCGGCGCGCCACCCGCCGGGAC
>NZ_WMLF01000472.1 GCF_014156695.1 Streptomyces durbertensis
GTGGTGAGCGGGGTGAGGGGATCGCCGCGCGCCCGCGCGCGGGAGGGGTCAGAGCCCCATCGACTTCGCGATGATCGAGCGCATGACCTCGCTGGTGCCGCCGTAGATCCGCGACACCCGCGTGTCGGCGTAGAGCCGGGCGATCGGGTACTCCCGCATGTAGCCGTAACCGCCGTGCAACTGGAGGCACTTGTCGATGACACGGGCGGCGGTCTCGGTGGTGAAGAGCTTCGCGGAGGCCGCGTCGGCCGCGCCCAGCCCGCCGTGCTCGTGCGCCTCCAGCGCCCGGTCGACCACGGCCTCCATCGCGTCCACGTCCGCCTTGCAGTCCGCCAGCACGAACTTCGTGTTCTGGAACGCGGCCACCGGCTGCCCGAAGACCGTCCGCTCGCGCACGTACTCGTGCGCGAACCGGACCGCGGCGGCGGCCTGCGCGTAGGCGCCGACCGCGATGCCCAGCCGCTCCTGCGGCAGGTTGTGGGTCAGGTACTCGAAACCCCGGCCCTCCTCGCCGAGCAGGTCCTGAACCGGCACCTTCACGTCGTTGAAGGAGAGTTCGGCCGTGTCGGAGGTCTTCAGGCCCAGCTTGTCCAGCGTCCGACCCACCGTGTAGCCCTCGCTGCGGGCGTCGACCACGAGGATCGAGATGCCGCCGCGGCGGTTCTCCGGCGTCGCCGGCGAGGTGCGGGCGCAGACCAGCACCCGGTCGGCCTGCACGCCGCCGGTGATGAACGTCTTGGCGCCGTTGAGCACGTAGTGGGTGCCGTCCTCGGACAGCTTCGCGGTGGTCTGCATGCCGGCGAGGTCGGAGCCGGTGCCCGGCTCGGTCATCGCGATGGCGGTCATCATCTCGCCCGAGACGAACGGCGGCAGCCAGCGGCGCTTCTGCTCCTCGTCCGCGTACGCCAGCAGGTACGGCAGGCACAGCGCGGTGTGCACGCTCGACCCGCCGAAGCTCACGCCCGCCCGGGCGCACTCCTCGGTGATGACGGCGTAGAACTTGAAGCTCGTCTCGCCGGCGCCGCCGTACTCCTCCGGCACCTCGATGCCGAACACGCCCAACTCGCCGAGCTTGCGGTACAGCTCGCGCGGGACGAAGCCCTGCTGCTCCCACTCGTGGTAGTAGGGCACGACCTCTTCGGCGATGAACTCGCGGATCGTCTGCCGGAACGCCTCGTGATCCTCGTTGTACACCGTACGCCGCATGACGTCCTCCCTGTCCGGCCTCGTCCGGCCCGCCCGGCCTCGCCCGTCGAGTGCCGGGCTAAGCGCTTGCTCAGCGAAAGCTACCGACGAGTTGCCCCGCTGTCCAGGATCAGCGCCCCGCCCGGGCGCACGACAAAGGCCCCGACCCGGGTCTGCCCGGGTCGGGGCCTTCATCAGCGAGGGTGAACGACGGGACTTGAACCCGCGACATCCTGGACCACAACCAGGTGCTCTACCAACTGAGCTACGCCCACCATGCCCGGTGTGGAGTGGTGTTTCCCGCACCGGCCGATATGAGTGTACAGGGTTTGCGAGGGTGCTCGCGCACGCCTTTCCGGCGGGCCGGAACGGGCCCGGCGGGCCGGGGCCTCCGGCGTGTCGGGCGGCGGTCAGGCGGTGGGTTCCGCCGGGCTCGCGGTGCCGGCCGGCGCGCCGGGCGCCGGCGGGACGACGTGCCGGGCGGCGATCGCCCTGGCGGTGTCGGAGTCCGGGCCCGGCTGGGGTACGAAGACCGCCTCGCGGTAGTAGCGCAGCTCGGCGATGGACTCCCGGATGTCGGCCAGCGCACGGTGGTTGCCGGACTTCTCGGGGCTGTTGAAGTAGGCCCTCGGGTACCAGCGGCGGGCCAGCTCCTTGACGGAGGAGACGTCGACGATGCGGTAGTGGAGGTGGTTCTCCAGCGCGCCCATGTCACGGGCGAGGAAGCCCCGGTCGGTGGAGACCGAGTTGCCGCACAGCGGGGCCCGGCCGGCCTCGGGCACGTGCTCCCGGACGTAGTTGAGCACCTGCGCCTCGGCGTCGGCGAGGGTCGTGCCGCCGTCGAGTTCGTCGAGCAGGCCGGACGCGGTGTGCATCTCGCGGACGATGTCGGGCATGTTCTCCAGCGCGGCGGCCGGGGGCCGGATGACGACGTCGACCCCGTCGCCGAGGATGTTCAGCTCCGAGTCCGTGACCAGGGCGGCCACCTCGATGAGCGCGTCGTCGGACAGTGAGAGCCCGGTCATCTCGCAGTCGATCCACACCAAACGATCGTTCATGCGAGCCAGCCTACGCGGGGGCGGCCGTCGACGGTCGCCGGGTGGGGCGGGTCCGGCGCCCCGCGCGAAGCGGGGCACCGGACGGGTCAGCCCCTGCCGCGCTGGCCGGGCAGCCGGGTGGCGTACAGCTCGCCGTCGGCTCTGCCGTGCTCACCCGCTCTGCCGTGCTCGCTCACCGAGGCGGTGACCAGCCCGTGGCCGAAGACGCTCGCCGGCTCGGACCGCGCCGGCGGCACCCGGTACTCGGAGGGCTGCGGCATGCCGTCGCCCCGGTCGTGACCCGGACCGCCGGCACCGGACGCGCCGCCCATGCCGCCGTGCCCGCCGGGACCACTGTGGCCGCCGGGACCGCCGGGACCGCCGTGGCCGCCCGGCCCGCCCTGGCCCGGTGGGCCGCCCTGGCCGCCGCCCGCTCCACCGGAGCCCGGCCTCCGCACCCGGTAGGCCGCGCGGTAGGCGGCCGGGGAGGCGCCCAACTGCCGCCGGAAGTGACCGCGCAGCGCCACCGGCGAGCGGAAGCCGCAGCGGGCGGCCACCTCGTCGACGCTGTAGTCGGTCGTCTCCAGCAGCCGCTGCGCCTGGAGCACCCGTTGGGTGATCAGCCACTGCAGCGGCGCGCTGCCGGTCAGGGTGCGGAACCGCCGGTCGAACGTGCGGCGGCTCATGTAGGCGCGGGCGGCGAGCGTCTCCACGTCGAACTGCTCGTGCAGGTGCTCGAGCGCCCATGCGACGACCTCGGCGAGCGGGTCGGTGCCGATCTCCTCTGGTAAAGACCTGTCCAGCCGGTGGAGCTGGGCCATGTCCGTGCCCGCCGCGCGGCGGGGTGGCACGACAAGGCGTCTGGCCAGTGCTCCGGCGGCTTCGGCGCCGTGGTCGGTGCGCACGACGTGCAGGCACAGGTCGATGCCGGCGGCCGTTCCCGCCGAGGTCAGGATGTCGCCGTCGTCGACGTACAGCTCCCGCGGGTCCACGTGGACCGCCGGGTAGCGCTTGGCGAGTGTGGGCGCGTACATCCAGTGGGTCGTGGCCGGTCGGCCGTCCAGCAGGCCTGCGGCCGCCAGGACAAACGCGCCGGTGCACAGCCCCATGATGCGCGCGCCTTCCTGGTGGGCGCGGCGTAGCGCCTCCAACGCCGCCGCCGGTGGCGGCTGCGTGATGGAGCGCCAGGCGGGCACGACGATCGTGCCCGCGCGACCGACCGCGTCCAGCCCGTGCGGTGCGGTCAGTTCTAGTCCCCCGGTGGTGCGCAGCGGCCCGTCCTCGCCCGCGCACACCAGCAGCCGGTAGCGCGGCACCCCTGCGTCCTGGCGGTCGATGCCGAAGACGGACAACGGGATGGAACTCTCGAATATCGGGCCTCCGCCGAACAGCAGCACGGCCACGATCTCGCGGCGCCTTCTGGTGGCGAGCTTCCTCATGGTCGCGGGGCCGTGCGCTGGGTCCTGGCTCATATCTCTAAGCCCCCCTCAAGTGGTCGCTTCCTCTCGGTCCTGCACGGTTTCCCCCGCCGTGGTTCTGCCAAGATCGAATCTACTGTGTCGCGTAGGCGTGTCGGGACAACTTCAGCTCCCGCCGCTAAGTCGACAAGGCAACTTGGCGTAAAGCATTCGATCACGAAGAGTGGCAGTCGCGCACCTGGCTGGGAAGGGCGTCTCGGGTTTCAGGGATCCCCGCGATGGGGCAGATGTCCGAAATGCGCGACCCGGTGCCGTGGTACCAACGGCACGTGGCTGCTCAGGAAGTTGTGTATCACGGCCGCAAGTTGGCTGAAAACAATGCCAGATGGCGTGTGCGCCCCCCTTGCTCCGCCC
>NZ_WMLF01000473.1 GCF_014156695.1 Streptomyces durbertensis
GGAGTACGTGGGGGTCGCCGCTCCGGTGGGGGGTGGGGAGCGTGAGCCGGGTGTGCCCGGAGCCGGACTTGAACCGGCACGGCCACGTAGGCCAACGAGGTTTAAGCTCGTCGTGTCTGCATTCCACCACCCGGGCACCGGCTCCTGGATCGCGTATGCAGCCGCGTTCCACCCCCAGGGCGCACGTCGAGCGTAACTGGCCGGGGCGGGTGAACGGCGGTGAGTCACAAGGACGTTGTCTGATTTTATGGGTGCCCTTCCTGCTTCGCGGCCTGTTGTTTCCGCGTAGGACTGGTCTTCTGGCATATGCGGTCGGTGAGGGATTGACGCAAAGTCGCTCCTTCGTGACGCAAGTCGGTCGGTCGGTTTTTCGAGTGGCGACCGGGCGTGCCGGGGGCGCGGCGGCGGGGGCGGACTCAGGGTCGCGGTCATCCCCAGGTAGTACGGGCCCGGGGCGGCGGTACGCCTGAAGACCTCCCCAAGTGTGGATGAGGGTCTGATCCCAGGGCGTCGGGCCGCGCCCACGATGGAGGGGTACGCCTCAGTCCGTCTCGCCTCAGGAGTCCAAGCCCGTGACCACCACCACCCAGCCAGGCGCCCACGTCGTCACCTCCGGTGCTGCCGCCGCCCGCGCCACGGACCTCTCCAAGGTCTACGGTCAGGGCGAGACGAAGGTGATCGCCCTCGACCGGGTCTCCGTCGAGTTCCGCCAGGGCCAGTTCACCGCGATCATGGGGCCGTCCGGTTCCGGCAAGTCCACCCTCATGCACTGCATGGCCGGTCTGGACTCGGTGTCCAGCGGTTCCGCCCGTATCGGCGACACCGAGCTGACCGCGCTCAAGGACAAGAAGCTCACGCAGCTGCGCCGCGACAAGATCGGCTTCATCTTCCAGGCGTTCAACCTGCTTCCGACCCTGAACGCCATGGAGAACATCACCCTCCCGATGGACATCGCCGGCCGGAAGCCCGACCGGGCGTGGCTGGACAAGGTCGTGGAGACGGTCGGTCTGTCCGGGCGGCTCAAGCACCGGCCGAGCGAGCTGTCCGGCGGTCAGCAGCAGCGGGTCGCGGTGGCGCGCGCGCTGGCCTCGCAGCCGGACATCATCTTCGGTGACGAGCCGACCGGAAACCTCGACTCCCGGTCCGGTGCCGAGGTGCTGGGCTTCCTGCGGAACTCGGTGCGGGAGCTGGGCCAGACGGTGGTCATGGTGACGCACGACCCGGTGGCTGCCTCGTACGCGGACCGGGTCATCTTCCTCGCCGACGGCCGCATCGTGGACGACATGCTCGGCCCGACCGCCGACTCCGTGCTGGAGCGCATGAAGAACTTCGAGGCCAAGGGCCGCACCAGCTGATCCGGCCACCGGCCGGGGGCGCACCGCCCGCGGCCGGCGGGAACACGGGCCCAGGCGCGCGACGTCGAGTGCGCGCGGCCCGCAACAGGAGCGCGTAGCGCGAAGAGCGCGCGGGCCCTCTCACACGCCGTTCACCCTCCACCCCCGGTGCCGCCTGCCGTCGTGCGTCCACGACCGGCGCGGTGGGGACAAATCCTCCAGGACTTCCCATGTTCCGTACCGCCCTGCGCAACGTACTCGCGCACAAGGCGCGGTTGCTGATGACCGTGCTCGCCGTGATGCTCGGCGTCGCCTTTGTCGCCGGCACCCTCGTCTTCACCTCCACCCTGTCCAGTGCGTTCCAGAAGAGCTCGGAGAAGGGCTTCGCCCAGGTCGACGTGGCGCTGCGGCCCGACGAGAGCGCCCACGAGGGGCCGGGCGACGCCGCACGGCTGAGCCAGGAACTGCTGGAGAAGGCCGAGCGGCTGCCGGGCACCGGCGGCGCGCTCGGCGAGGTCTCCGGCTTCGCCGCGCTCGCCGACAAGGACGGCAAGCTCGTGGGCCAGGGCTGGTCCACCAGGGGCGGCAACTACTACGCCGGCGCGGACGGCGGGGGCACCGACTTCCGCTACCCGGTGAAGGAGGGCCGCGCCCCGGAGCGTGAGGGCGAGGTGATGCTGGACGCGAGGACCGCCGAGCGCACGGGCTACAAGGTCGGCGACACGGTCCGGACGTCGGTGAACGGGCCGGTGCGCCAGGAGAAGGTCGTCGGCGTGTTCACCACCGACGACGGCGGAGTGGCGGCCGGCGGCACGCTGGTCCTGTTCGACACCCGGACCGCGCAGTCGCTGTTCACCAAGCCCGGTGAGTACGAGCAGATCATCCTCACCGCCGACAAGGGCACGTCGCAGGCTCAGCTCCTGAAGCAGGTGCGGGAGAACCTGCCGAAGGAGGTGGAGGCGACCACGGGCAAGACGCTCGCCGACGAGCAGGCCCGGATGATCGACTCCGAGATGAGCAACATGCGGACGTTCCTGCTCGTCTTCGCCGGCATCTCGCTCTTCGTGGGCGTCTTCATCATCGCCAACACGTTCACCATGCTGGTGGCGCAGCGCACCAAGGAGCTGGCGCTGATGCGCGCGGTGGGCGCGAGCCGCCGCCAGGTGACGCGGTCGGTGCTGCTGGAGGCCGGTGTCGTCGGCACGATCGCCGCGGTGGTCGGCCTGGTGACCGGTATCGGCATCGCGGCCGGCCTGCGCTCGCTGATGAACGCGTTCGACCTGACGGTGCCGGACGGCCCGCTGCTGGTGGGCGCCAACGCCGTGGTGGCGTCCCTCGTGGTGGGTATCGGCGTGACGATGCTCGCGGCGTGGCTGCCGGCGCGTCGGGCCGCGAAGATCCCGCCGGTGGCGGCGATGAGCAGCGTGCACGCGACGCCGACGACCCGTTCCCTGGTGGTGCGCAACACGATCGGCTCGGTCCTCTTCGCGGCCGGTGCCGCGCTGGTGCTGCTGGCCACGGGGATGGACTTCAAGGCGGCGCAGCTGCCGATGGCGCTGGGCGCCGGCGTGCTGGTGATCGGCGTGTTCGTGCTGACCCCCCTGCTGTCCCGGCCGCTGATCGCGGCGGCAGGGCCGCTGCTGCGGGCGTTCGGGGTGTCGGGCAGGCTCGCCCGGCAGAACGCCGTGCGCAACCCGCGCCGGACGGCGGCCACCGCCTCCGCGCTGATGATCGGCCTGACGCTGATCACCGGGCTCACCGTGGTCGCGGGCAGCTCGCAGCAGGCGATCAACAAGATGGCGGCCGACGCGATCAAGGCGGACTACACCGTCAGCATGGCGAACTACTCCGACCTCTCGCCGGAGGTGGAGAAGACCCTCCGCGATCTTCCGGAGGTCACCGCGATCAGCCCGCTGCGGCGGGCGGACGCCGAGGTCGACGGCACCACGCACTGGATCTCCGGTGTCAGCGGCAAGGACATCAACAAGCTCGTCGACGTCGCCTTCGACTCCGGCTCGTTCGCCGACCTCGCCGCCGGCGGCGTGATCGTCGACAGGACCACCGCGGAGGCCAACGACTGGAAGCGCGGCTCGACCCTGACGTTCACGTTCGAGGACGGCAAGAGCGAGAAGCTCACCGTCGGCGGCGTCTTCAAGGGCAACGAGATGGTGCAGGGCCTGCTGATGGACACCGCCGTCCTGGACCCGCACACGCAGCGGCCGGCGGACTCGCAGCTCATGGTCAAGCTGAAGGACGGTGTCAGCGAGGCCGGCAAGAGCGAGGTCGCGAAGGCGCTCGGCGACAACCCGGCGATCCTGATCCAGAGCAAGCAGGACGTCTCCGACTCCATCGCCAAGGACTTCACCATCATGCTGAACATGCTGTACGCGCTGCTCGCGATGGCAGTGGTCGTGGCGGTGCTCGGTGTGGTGAACACGCTGGCGATGTCGGTCTTCGAACGGTCGCAGGAGATCGGCATGCTGCGGGCGATCGGCCTGGACCGCACGGGCATCAAGCGCATGGTCCGGCTGGAGTCGATCGTGATCGCCGTGTTCGGCGGGGTGATGGGCGTCGCTCTCGGCCTGTTCTTCGGCTGGGCCGTGGGCGAGCTGCTGGGCGGCGCGTTCGGCACCTACTCCCTGGTGATCCCGTGGGACCGGATCGCGCTGTTCCTGGCGCTGTCGGCGCTGGTCGGCGTGCTGGCCGCGCTGTGTCCGGC
>NZ_WMLF01000474.1 GCF_014156695.1 Streptomyces durbertensis
GCGGGGGCTTCCGGGTGGCGGCGGTGCTGCCGTCCGGGGGCGCCGAGCGCCGTGCGGCGGGCGTCGCGGACCCGGAGGCCGGCACCGGCGGGGTCTGATACCCGGTTCGAAACCCGGACCGGTCGGATCCGGCCATGGGCGGCGCCCGGGACCGGGGTCTTCGGGCGTGGCTCATCTTCGCCTCAGGGGATGACAGGTCGCTACGCGCGTAGATATGCTCGTCTGGTGACCATGCCCTCCGTGACATCCACACCCACCGCAGGGACCGCCGCGCTGGCCGACGCCACCGCGTCCGACGCCGCGCTGCGCCGCTTCCTCCACGGCCTGCCCGGTGTCGACGCGGTCGGGCTGGAGGCCCGCGCCGCCATGCTCGGCACCCGTTCCATCAAGACGACGGCCAAGGCGTACGCCATCGATCTGGCGATCTCCATGATCGACCTGACGACGCTGGAAGGCGCCGACACCCCCGGCAAGGTCCGGTCGCTGTCGGCCAAGGGCCGCCGTCCCGACCCGACCGACCCGGACACCCCGAAGGTCGCCGCGATCTGCGTCTATCCGGACATGGTCGCGACCGCGAAGGAGGCCCTGGCCGGCAGCGGCGTCAAGGTCGCCTCGGTCGCCACCGCGTTCCCGGCAGGCCGCGCCGCGCTGCCGGTCAAGCTGGCCGACACCCGGGACGCGGTCGCCGCCGGCGCCGACGAGATCGACATGGTGATCGACCGCGGCGCCTTCCTCTCCGGCCGCTACCTCCAGGTCTTCGAGGAGATCAGGGCCGTGAAGGAGGCGTGCGTCCGCGAGGACGGCACCGCCGCCCGGCTCAAGGTCATCTTCGAGACCGGCGAGCTCTCGACGTACGACAACATCCGCCGCGCGTGCTGGCTGGCGATGCTCGCCGGCGCCGACTTCATCAAGACCTCGACCGGCAAGGTCGCGGTGAACGCCACCCCGCCGAACACGCTGCTGCTGATGGAGGCCGCCCGCGACTTCCACGCCGCGACCGGCACCCGCGTCGGAGTGAAGCCGGCCGGCGGCATCCGCACCACCAAGGACGCCGTCAAGTACCTCGTGATGGTGAACGAGACGCTCGGCGAGGACTGGCTGAGCAACGAGTGGTTCCGCTTCGGCGCGTCCAGCCTGCTGAACGACCTGCTCATGCAGCGCCAGAAGCTGCGCACCGGGCGCTACTCCGGTCCCGACTACGTGACGGTGGACTAAGGGCAATCATGGCTTTTGAATACGCACCCGCACCCGAGTCCCGGGCGGTCGTCGACATCAGGCCCACCTACGGGCTCTTCATCGACGGCGAGTTCCGCGAGGCCGCCGACGGCAAGGTCTTCAAGACCGTCTCCCCCTCCACCGAGGAGGTGCTCGCCGAGGTCGCCGACGCCGGCGCCGCCGACGTGGACGCCGCCGTCGCCGCCGCCCGCCGCGCCTTCGGGCCCTGGTCGGCGCTGCCCGGCGCCGAGCGCGGCAAGTACCTGTACCGCATCGCGCGGATCATCCAGGAGCGCTCGCGCGAGCTGGCCGTCCTGGAGACGCTGGACAACGGCAAGCCGATCCGGGAGACCCGGGACGCCGACCTGCCGCTCGTCGCCGCGCACTTCTTCTACTACGCCGGCTGGGCCGACAAGCTCAAGCACGCCGGCTTCGGCCCCGAGCCGCGC
This sequence comes from Streptomyces durbertensis, assembly GCF_014156695.1. Taxonomy (GTDB): domain Bacteria; phylum Actinomycetota; class Actinomycetes; order Streptomycetales; family Streptomycetaceae; genus Streptomyces; species Streptomyces durbertensis. The sequence goes on from NZ_WMLF01000474.1 coordinate 1,665, forward strand.
CCGCTGGGCGTGGCCGGCCAGGTCATCCCGTGGAACTTCCCGCTGCTGATGCTGGCCTGGAAGATCGCCCCGGCCCTGGCCACCGGCAACACCGTGGTGCTCAAGCCCGCCGAGACGACGCCGCTGTCCGCGCTGTTCTTCGCCGACATCTGCCGCCAGGCCGGGCTGCCGAAGGGCGTCGTGAACATCCTGACCGGCGACGGCCGGGCCGGCGCCGCGCTCGTCGCGCACGAGGGCGTCGACAAGGTGGCCTTCACCGGCTCCACCGCCGTCGGCAAGGAGATCGCCCGCACGGTCGCCGGCACCCGCAAGAAGCTCACCCTGGAGCTGGGCGGCAAGGGCGCCAACATCGTCTTCGACGACGCGCCGATCGACCAGGCGGTCGAGGGCGTCGTCAACGGCATCTTCTTCAACCAGGGCCAGGTCTGCTGCGCCGGCTCCCGCCTGCTGGTCCAGGAGTCCATCCAGGACGAACTGCTGGACTCGCTGAAGCGACGGCTGAGCACGCTGCGCGTCGGCGACCCGCTGGACAAGAACACCGACGTCGGCGCCATCAACTCCGCCGAGCAGCTGGCGCGGATCACCGCCCTCGCCGAGACCGGCGAGGCCGAGGGCGCCGAGCGCTGGTCGGCGCCGTGCGAACTGCCGGACTCCGGCTACTGGTTCGCGCCGACGCTGTTCACCGGCGTCAGCCAGGCGCACACGGTCGCCCGGGAGGAGATCTTCGGCCCGGTGCTGTCCGTGCTCACCTTCCGCACCCCCGACGAGGCGGTCGCCAAGGCGAACAACACGCCCTACGGCCTGTCCGCCGGCATCTGGACCGAGAAGGGTTCGCGCATCCTCGCGGTCGCGAACAAGCTGCGGGCCGGCGTCGTCTGGGCGAACACGTTCAACAAGTTCGACCCGACCTCGCCGTTCGGCGGGTACAAGGAGTCGGGCTCCGGCCGCGAGGGCGGCCGCCACGGTCTGGAGGCGTACCTCGATGTCTGAGCAGGACGAGCGGGCCACGAAGGCGGCCGGAAAGGCCGCGAAGGCGAAGCCGAAGGCCAAGGCCGGTGCGGCGGCGGCCCAGGGTGCAGGGAGCAGCGCCACCACCGCGCGGCTGAGCGTGCTCAAGACCTACAAGCTTTTTGTCGGGGGCAAGTTCCCCCGCTCGGAGAGCGGACGGGTGTACGAGGTGACGGACTCCGAGGGCAACTGGCTGGCGAACGCACCGCTGTCGTCCCGTAAGGACGCCAGGGACGCGGTCGTCGCGGCACGCAAGGCGTTCGGCGGCTGGTCCGGCGCCACCGCGTACAACCGGGGCCAGGTGCTGTACCGCGTCGCCGAGATGCTGGAGGGCCGCCGCGAGCAGTTCGTCGGCGAGGTCGCCGACGCCGAGGGGCTGTCCCGGGCGAAGGCCGCGGAGCAGGTGGACGCGGCCATCGACCGCTGGGTCTGGTACGCGGGCTGGACGGACAAGATCGCACAGGTCGTGGGTGGCGCGAACCCGGTCGCCGGGCCGTACTTCAACCTCTCCACACCCGAACCGACGGGCGTCGTCGCGGTGTTGGCGCCGCAGGACTCCTCGTTCCTCGGCCTGGTGTCGGTGCTCGCACCTGCCGTCGCGACGGGCAACACGGTCGTCGCGGTGACCGCCGAGCGGGCCCCGCTGCCGGCGCTCTCACTCGCCGAGGTGCTCGCCACCTCCGACGTGCCGGGCGGCGTCGTCAACCTGCTCTCCGGCCGCGCCGCCGAGCTCGGACCACCGCTCGCCGCGCACCAGGACGTGAACGCGATCGACCTCACGGGCGCCGACGACGAGCTCGCCCGCGAACTGGAGATCGCGGCCGCCGACAACCTCAAGCGCGTGGTGCGCCCCGGCCTCACCTCCGACTGGGCCGTCGAGCCCGGCCTCGAACGGATGCTGGCCTACCTGGAGACCAAGACCGTCTGGCACCCCACCGGCAGCCTCGGCGCGGCGGGCTCCGCCTACTGACGCCGCGGTCGGCGCGGTCGGCGCGGTCGGCGCCTTGGCGCCGCTTCGCCGACACACGGGTGTCGGCCTTCGAACCGGCCCTGCTCCCCCGCCGTCCGGGGAGCAGGGCCGCCGGCATTCCGTAGGACGCGTACAGCACACAGCAGCAGTTCTCCGCACACTGCAATGCGTGACTGAGACCTATCCGATGACCACGGCCATGTCGCCGCCATACTGATCAACCCGCAGGAGCTCGCGGACGCGCTCGCCGTCGCGGAACACCGTCAGCGCGTCACCGACGGCACCGTCTCGTACGTCTCGCACGAGGAAGCGCGACGTCGACTCGGGCTGGAGAAGGAGTGACCCTCCGCATCATCGGTCAGGATGTCTGAACTCAACAGCGCGGCGCGGTTCCTCAAG
>NZ_WMLF01000475.1 GCF_014156695.1 Streptomyces durbertensis
GTCCCGTCGGCGGCACGCCCCCGCCACCACCACTCACGCCGCTCACGCCGCTCCCACCTCTCCCGTGTCGACCGAACGCGCGGTGTCTTCTCCCGGCTCCGCTCCTGCGGGCCCGGCTTCCGCCGGCCCGGGAGGGGCGGACCCCGGACGGGCGGGCCCGGGCTCCGGACGGGGGTCGAGAAGCAGCCGCAGCACCGGCAGCACGGCCGCCGCGCGCCGCTCGTCGAGCGCCGCCGGGTAGCCCGGCAGCACCGGCGTGGCACCGCCCGCCTCCGGCGCCCGCACCGCGCCACCCCGGCGGACCAGCTCCGCGAGGTTCCGCCGCACGCCCGCGTCGAACCCGGAGAACGTCCGCCGCAGCAACGGCAGCACCGACGTGAACTCCTCACCGGGAACCCGCCGCAGCCAGTCGTCCACAAGCGCCAGCAGCCGCTCGTCGTACAGCAGGAGCAGCCCGCCGCCCGACAGGAACCCCTCCACCCACGCGGCGGCGTCCGCCGGCGGCGCGCCGCGCGAGAGTTCCCCGGCCATCAGCCGCTCGACAGCCGAGCGGCCGAGCGCGCCGTCGTCCAGCAGCATGCGGGCGGCTCGGCCCCGCAGCAGCGGGGCCACGCGGCGGCGCGTGGCGAGCGTGCGCAGCACCGCGCGCCAACGAGCGGCCAACGGCTCCCCGCCCGGGGCGTCCGACAGCATGGTGACGGCCCGCTGGACCATGTCGAGGTGCGCGCGGACCTCCGCCGCCGCGTCGGCGTCCAGCCCGACGCACGCGGCCGGCAGGCCCACGCACACCCGCTCGGCCATGCCCTCCGCGACCCGGCGCAACGCACCCGAGTCCGTGCCGCGCACATCGCCGTAGCGGACGGCCCGGACCAGCGCGGGCAGCGCCCCGGCGAGCTGCCCCACGTCGGCGGAGAGCGCCGCGCGGTCCGCGAGCGCCCGCAGCACCTCCGGCAGCGCGTCGTCCAGACCGGCCAGCAGTGCCCGTTCGGCCAGCACCGTCACCTCGGGCAGCCGCCCGCTCCCGGCCGCCTCGGCGGCCAACCGGGCCGAGGCCGCCGCGACCACCGTCGTCCCCCACACCCCGGCCTCGGCCAGCCGCACCGACAGCTCCGGTTCCCAGCGCAGCCGCCAGCTCTCCCGGAACGTTCCCGTACTTCCCGACCGCCCCTCCGCCGGCTCGCCCCAGTCGACGCCGAGGACCCGCAGTCGGTGGAGCAGCCTGCTGCGGTCGCCGTCGACCGGCTTGCGCAGGTCGAGGTCGAGCAGCCGCTCGGCCGCCTCCGGCCGCAGCCGCAGCGAACGTTGGAGCGCGGCCAGGTCCCGTTGGAGCGGTACCGCCGGCGCGGCGGCCGGCACCTCGCCCAACTCGTCGCCGATGATCAGCCGCTCCCTGATGAGCGCGAGCGGCACGTCGGACCCCTCGCACATCACGGACCGCACCGCGTCCAGCGTCTCGGTCAGCCCGGCGAGCGGGCGCCCGCGCAACGCGGCCAGCATCTCCGCCAGCCGTACGGCCTCGATCACGTGGGCCGAGGAGACCGGATGGTCCTCCTCCCGCAGCAGCCGGGCCACCCGGGTCAGCCACCGCTCGACGGGCCGGTCGGGGGCGGCGAAGAGATGGCCGTACCAGCCAGGCGAGGCGATGCCCGCGCCGTAGCCGCCGCCGGGCCGGGGCTGCGGGCCGCCGCCGGGCCGCCGGGTGAGCCGGCGGTGCGTCCACGGCACCCAGGTGATCTCGGTGCGCACCCGGGGCAGCCCGCTGAGTCGGCGGCGGTCGTCCGTGACGCGGTGGCGGGCGCGCAGCGCCGGCACGTGCCAGGCGCCGCAGACAACCGCGACACCGTCGTCCCCGAACTCCCGACGGGCCTCCCGCAGCCGCAGACGCATGTGCGCCTCCCGTGCCGCCTCGCGGCCGTCCGGCTCTCCGTACGGCTCCCGGAGCGCCGTCATGACCTCCTCCAGCACGTCGAAGGCGGCCGGCGCGCCGCCGTCCGGGCCGGTGCCGTCTGCTGGGCCGCCCAACGGGCCGCCGCCGCGATGCTCGACCACGTCCTCCCACCACCGCTCCGGGTCGTCCTGCCCGGCGGCGTGCGCCAGCGCGGCGAGCGGGTCCAGCCGCGGATCGGGCAGCTCCCCGCCGCCGCACCCGTCGGCACCTGTGGGATCCGGTCCCGGCGGCGAAGGCTCCTCCCCCGACTGCGGGTTCTCCTCCGACCGCTCCTGGAGAGCCAGGGTGTGCGCGGCGGGCAGATCGATGAAGCGGACCGGCACGGCCCTCTCCAGCGCCCAGCGGATCGCCACCCACTCCGGGGAGAACTCCGCCATCGGCCAGAACGCCGCCGTGCCCGGCCGGTCGACGGCGTGCGCCAGCAGCGCCACCGGAGGCCGGATCGCCGGGTCCGCGGCCAGCTCGACCACCGTGTCCGCCTCCGGCGGCCCCTCGACGAGCAGCACCTTCGGCCGGTGGGCCGTGAGCGCGGCGCGGACCGCGCGGGCGGAGCCCGGCCCGTGGTGCCGGACGCCGAGCAGCAGCGGACCGGCCCTCACGCCGCCGCCTCCCGGCAGGCCCGGTAGAAGTCCTTCCAGCCCTCCCGCTCCCGGACGACCGTCTCCAGGTACTCCTGCCACACGACGGAGTCCGCCGCCTGGTCGCGAACAACCGCGCCGACCACGCCGGCCGCCACGTCGTCGGCGCGCAGCACACCGTCGCCGAAGTGCGCGGCGAGCGCCAGCCCGCCCGTGACGACGGATATCAGCTCCGCCGTCGACAGCGTCCCCGAAGGGGACTTGAGCTTGGTGCGGCCGTCCTCGGTGGCGCCGGCCCGCAGCTCGCGGAAGACCGTGACGACCCGGCGTATCTCCGCGACGCCGTCCGGCAGCGGCGGCAGGTCGAGCGAGCGGCCCAGCTGCGCGACGCGCCGCGCGACGATCTCCACCTCGGCCTCCGCCGTGGCCGGCAGCGGCAGCACCACCGTGTTGAAGCGGCGGCGCAGGGCGCTGGACAGCTCGTTCACCCCGCGATCCCGGTCGTTGGCCGTGGCGACGATGTTGAAGCCGCGCACCGCCTGCACCTCCTGCCCCAGCTCGGGCACCGGCAGCGTCTTCTCCGAGAGGATCGTGATGAGGGAGTCCTGGACGTCCGCCGGCATCCGGGTCAGCTCCTCGACCCGGGCTGTCAGGCCCTCCGACATGGCACGCATCACCGGGCTGGGCACCAGCGCCTCCCGGCTGGGCCCCGCCGTCAGCAGCCGGGCGTAGTTCCAGCCGTACCGCACGGCCTCCTCCGCCGTGCCCGCCGTGCCCTGGACAAGCAGCGTGGAGTCCCCGCTGACGGCCGCCGCCAGATGCTCCGAGACCCACGTCTTCGCCGTGCCGGGCACACCGAGCAGCAGCAGCGCGCGGTCGGTGGCCAGCGTGCTCACCGCGACCTCGACGACCCGGCGCGGGCCCACGTACTTGGGCGATATCACCGTGCCGTCCGGCAGCGTGCCACCGAGCAGGTAGCACGAGACCGCCCACGGCGACATCCGCCAGCGCGGCGGGCGGGGCCTGTCGTCGGCGGCCTCCAACGCCCGCAGCTCCTCGGCGAAGGCCTCCTCGGCATGGGGTCGCAGCGCGGTCGGGGCGCTGTCGGCAGTGGTCATGAGTCCCCCTCGTACGGCGGGTGTCACCGATGTGCGCGGGCCCTGCGACGGCCCGTTCGGGCTCGTGTTCGACCCGGTTCCCCCACTGTGCACCCCGCCACTGACAATCCCCTCCGACCTGCGGAAGCACCGCCCTGCGCGGCCCCGGGACGGAGCTGAGCCGACGTCACCGGACGTCCCCGGAAGCGGCCTTGGCCTCCTGCTCGCCCGCCGTTGTTGTCAGTGGCGGCCGCTAGCTTCGGTGACATGACGGGACAGCAGATCCGCTGGGAGGCGGAACGGGTCTTGGCGCTGGCCCCCGACGCCGCCTCACGGAAGGCGGGCGAGGGTCTGGCGGCGGCCGACCGCTGGTCGGACACGGGATGGCGGGGGGACACGCTGTGGGGGC
>NZ_WMLF01000476.1 GCF_014156695.1 Streptomyces durbertensis
CTTCCGCCCCGACCCCCTGGGCACCCTGGGTTCAGCGCCGTACCCTTGGGGTAGAGGCAGGGGAAGATGTTTCCCAGACGTTCTATTTAAGCCGCAACTATCCGCCGTTCCCTCCGCACGAGGACTCCCTTCGCCGAGACGCGCAGACGACAATGGCCGGACACGAGATTCCCGAACCCGCGGACCGCAAGCAGCTCGCCGACTCACCGGCGGTGCCCGAGGCGGCGGCGGAGGCACGCCGTTCCTGTGACCCGGCGTTCCGGCACGGCGTGGTGGTCGGCTTCGACGGCTCCGTCTCCAGCGAGCGGGCGCTCGCCTACGCGATCGGCATGGCCCGGCGGGCCGGCTCCGCGTTGATCATCGTGCATGTCGCCAACCGGCTGCCGACCACGGTCTGGGCGGGCTGCGAGCCGCCGGTCTTCGTGGACGTCCCCGACCAGCGCACCGAGGTGCTGGGACTGGAGCTGGCCTGTGCCGACCACCTTTCCGAGGTGCCCTGGATCCTGGTCGAGCGCGGCGGCGACATCTGCCACGAGCTGGAGGAGGTCGGCCAGGAGTACGAGGCCGACGCGATCGTGGTCGGGTCCAGTCAGGGCCTGGTGGGGCGCATCTTCGGATCGGTCGCCGGCCGGCTGGCGCGGCGCGCCCAGCGGCCCGTGGTCGTGATCCCCTGACGGCGCCCGCCGCCGCACTCGTCCCCGCGTCGGCCGCTCCCGCGTCGCCCGCCGCCGCGTCGCGGCCGTACCGCCCGGTGCGTCAGTCGCACAGCCCGGCGGCGGCCAGCAGATAGGCGGTCAGCGGTTCGTAGTAGCGCGGGTTGGCCACATGGTCGTCCAGTGGCACGGCGACCGACAGCGTTCCCTCGGCCTCCGCGAGGAACAGCGCGGGGTCGTTGCTGTCGGCGAAGCCGATCGTGTCCAGGCCGGCCTGCGCGGCGCAGCCGGCCCAGCCGTGGTCGGCGAAGACCAGGTCGGGCAGCGGCTCCCCGATGCGCGGCAGCAGGTCGAGGATCTCCCGCATCGGCGCGGGGGAGTGGGTGTGCCACAGGGAGGCGCCCCGCTCGTACATCGCGACGTCCGACAGCTGCACCACCACGCCGTCGTCCGCGTAGAGGCCGAGCGGCACCCGGACGATGTCGCAGCCCGCCGCGCGCAGCGCCCGGGCGACCGAGCCGTGCAGGTCCAGGAGCGAGCCGGGGTGGCCGGTGGCCAGGAGGACGCGTTCGCGGTCGGCGGCTGCCTTGGCGAGGCGGAGCGCCGCGCGGTCCAGGGCGGCGACGGTCAGCTCGGGGTCGATGGTGTCCTGGCCGCCGCGGTGGCCGGGGTCGTCGTTGACGCCGGCCCGTTCGGCCATCACCGCGAGCACGTCCTGCTCGTCCGTCCAGCGGTCGCCCAGTTCGACGCCGAACCAGTAGTAGCGGTCGCCGTTGGCGAGCCTGCGGTAGTGGTCCAGGTTGTTCTCGCGGGGTGTCGCCACGTCGCCGGCGATCCGGGTGCGGACGAGGTGGTCGAGCAGGTCGGCTCGGGACGGCGCGGAGGGTGCGGACATGCGGTCATTGTCGCTCGTCGGGGTGAAGGATCGACGGAGTGTCCAAAACGCTGTGTCGGCACCGTGAGAAACGTCCATGTGGCGCCGGCGCCGGACGCACCTACCCTCCGGAGTATGACCAGCCACAACACCCCTCAGCACAGCGGTGGACCGGTCGGGCCCGTGGACTCCTCCCGCGTCCCGCGCTACGCCGGCCCGGCCACCTTCGCCCGGCTGCCCCGACTCGACGAGGTGGGCAGCACGGACGTGGCCGTCGTCGGTGTCCCCTTCGACTCCGGTGTCTCCTACCGGCCGGGCGCCCGGTTCGGCGGCAACGCCATCCGTGAGGCCTCCCGGCTGCTGCGCCCGTACAACCCGGCCCAGGACGCCTCGCCGTTCGCGCTGGCCCAGGTCGCCGACGCCGGCGACATCGCGGTCAACCCGTTCAACATCAACGAGGCCGTGGAGACCGTGCAGGCGGCGGCGGACGACATCCTCGACAGCGGCGCCCGGATGATGACCCTCGGCGGCGACCACACGATCGCTCTGCCGCTGCTGCGTTCGGTGGCCCGCAAGCACGGCCCGGTCGCGCTGCTGCACTTCGACGCGCACCTGGACACCTGGGACACCTACTTCGGCGCCGAGTACACCCACGGCACGCCGTTCCGTCGTGCGGTGGAGGAGGGCATCCTCGACACCTCCGCGCTCTCCCACGTGGGCATCCGCGGCCCGCTGTACGGCCGCAAGGACCTGGACGACGACGAGAAGATGGGCTTCGGCATCGTCACCTCGGCGGACGTCATGCGGCGTGGCGTGGACGAGGTCGCGCAGCAGCTGCGGGAGCGGATCGGCGACCGTCCGCTGTACATCTCGATCGACATCGACGTGCTGGACCCGGCGCACGCGCCCGGCACCGGGACGCCGGAGGCCGGCGGGCTCACCTCGCGGGAGCTGTTGGAGATCCTGCGCGGTCTGGCCGACTGCCACCTGGTCTCCGCCGACCTGGTGGAGGTCTCGCCGGCGTACGACCACGCGGAGATGACCTCGGTGGCGGCCTCCCACACCGCCTACGAGCTGACGACGATCATGTCGCGGCAGATCGCGGCCGGCCGCGCGGGCGGCGCCTGACGCGTGCGCCGATGAGCGGCCCGGTCGATCGAGCGGTCGTCCGGGCCGCGCACCCGGTCCCGAGGCGGCTCGCGCTGGTCGATTTCGGTAACGTTTCCGATGGGTTTCGGCCATGTTCGAGACGGCCCGGAATCGGCCGTTCACGGCCAGTGATGACATGAACGCGTGCAGCGATCCACAACTTCCCTGGTCGGCAAGGGTGTTGGTGAACGGCGGGCGTCGAGCGGGGCATCACTTCCTGCCACCTGTTTAACACACAACGTTACCTGTTTTGTTCGGTCGATGTGCGCGCGGTGGAGATTCGCGACAGACTCCCACATGCATCCCGCGGGAACGGGGTGTCGCAGCCGCTAGGCGGCGGTGCTGGCCCTGTGGGGGGTGCTGGCCCGTCCGTGCCACTAGCTCGACACCCCCGGCCGGGGCGGTTCTGGAGAGAGGCCTGACTCTCCGGGGCCGCCCCCGGCCCATTCCCGGCCCGGCCCACCTCTCCCGAGCGAGGGACGAACCCGCCCGGCGAATCGTTCCCTCAATCCCGCCGCGCCGGCAAGTCCCTGTCAAAACGCTCACAATCCGCGCTCGGCCGGCTCGTCATGCCGCACCCTGGGGCAGGCGACCCCGTGCGGTGTCTCGTGCGAGACCGCCGCCGCGCCCCGTAGCGTCCCAGCGATCCGTCCCGGACGGCCCCACGGCCGGCCCGTGGCCGGCGGGAAAGGAAACGATGTCGATGCAGCGCGAAGCAGCGCTCTACGCAGAGGTGGTCCGCCGCAACCCGGGAGAGCCCGAGTTCCACCAGGCCGCCCACGAGGTGATCCACTCGCTGCGCCCGGTGCTCGACGCCCGGCCCGAGCTGGCCGAGGCCCGGCTGGTCGAGCGGATCTGCGAGCCCGAGCGCCAGCTCATCTTCCGGGTCCCCTGGCTGGACGACTCCGGGACCGTCCAGGTCAACCGTGGCTTCCGGATCGAGTTCAACAGCGCGCTCGGCCCGTACAAGGGCGGTCTGCGCTTCCACCCCTCGGTGAACCTCGGCATCGTGAAGTTCCTCGGCTTCGAGCAGATATTCAAGAACGCGCTGACCGGACTCGGCATCGGCGGCGGCAAGGGCGGCAGCGACTTCGACCCGCGCGGCCGCTCCGACGCCGAGGTGATGCGCTTCTGCCAGTCCTTCATGACCGAGCTCTACCGCCACCTGGGAGCCCAGACCGACGTGCCCGCCGGTGACATCGGCGTCGGCACCCGGGAGATCGGCTACCTCTTCGGCCAGTACCGCCGGATCACCAACCGCTGGGAGGCCGGCGTCCTGACCGGCAAGGGGCTGGGCTGGGGCGGGTCGGGCGGCCGCCCGGAGGCCACCGGCTAC
>NZ_WMLF01000477.1 GCF_014156695.1 Streptomyces durbertensis
CCCCCACCCCCCGGGAGCGCGTCCCGCACCAGCAAGGAACCCCATGGCGACCAGCAAGACGGAGGAGTCCGCACGCCCGGCAGGCGACGGAAGGACCTTCTTCGGCCACCCCCGCGGTATGGCCACGCTTTTCATGACGGAGATGTGGGAGCGCTTCTCCTGGTACGGGATGCGCGCCCTGCTCGTCCTGTACCTGTACACGGCGGTCACCGACGGCGGCCTGGGCATCGACGAGACGACGGCCGTGGCGATCTACGGCGTCTACAACGCGGTCGTCTACATGGCGGCGATGCCGGGCGGCTGGGTCGCCGACCGGCTGTGGGGCGCCCGAAAGGCCGTGCTCGTCGGCGGCATCGTGATCGCCGCCGGCCACTTCACCCTCGCCGTCCCGAACTCCGCGGTGTTCTTCGTCGGGCTCGGCCTGATCGCGATCGGCACCGGCCTGCTGAAGCCGAACATCTCGGCCATCGTCGGCGACCTCTACAAGGACCTGCCGAACTCGCGGCGGGACGCCGGCTTCACCCTCTTCTACATGTCGATCAACATCGGCGCGCTGATCGCGCCGCTGACGGTCGGCTACCTCGGCGAGCACGTCGACTGGCACCTCGGCTTCGGCCTGGCCGGCGTCGGCATGACACTCGCGGTGGTCCAGTACGTGCTCGGCGGCCGCCACCTCGGCGACGCCGGTCGGACCCCGACGAACCCGGCGACGCCGCAGGAGAGGCGTACGGCGCTGCGGCGGGTCCTGGTGTGGAGCGGCGTGGCGGCCGGAGCGCTGCTGGTGGACGTCGTCGCGGGCACCTTCGACATCAACCACATCGTCAACGTGCTCGCCGTGCTCGGCATCCTCGTGCCGATCGGCTACTTCGTGGTGATCTTCCGCAGCCCGAAGCTGACCGCGGAGGCCAGGCCCAAGGTCGTCGCGTTCGTCTGGTTCTTCCTCACCGCCGTGCTGTTCTGGATGATCTTCGACCAGTCCGGCTCGCTGCTCAACATCTTCGCGGACGAGAAGACGGACCGGTTCATCGGCGGCTGGGAGTTCCCCGCGTCCTGGCTGCAGGCCGCCAACCCCGCCTGGGTGATCATCCTGGCGCCGCTGTTCGCCGCCCTGTGGGTGAAGCTGGCGCAGCGGAACCGCGAGCCCAGCACCCCGGTGAAGTTCGCGCTGGCGATGCTGCTGATCGGCGGCTCGTTCGCGCTGATGGGCCTGGCCGGCGCCGCCGCGGCGGCCAGCGACTCGGGCAAGGTGACCGTCTTCTGGCTGCTCGCCGTCTACCTCGTGCAGACGCTCGGCGAGCTGTGCCTGTCACCGGTGGGTCTGTCGCTGTCGACGAAGCTGGCCCCGAAGGAGTTCGTCAGCCAGATCATGGGCCTGTGGTTCCTGGCCGTCGCCACCGGCAACGCCCTCAACGGCTGGGCCACGCGGCTGAACGGGCCGCTGGGCGACGCGGCGTACTACACGATGTGGGCGCTGGTCGCGGCGGGCGCGGGGCTTGCGTTCCTCGCCGGGGCGCGGAGGCTGCGGGCCCTCACGGGCGAGGTGGACTGACGTCCTGCGGCACGAGCCCCGGGCACGCTGCGGCCCGGGGCTTCTGCCTGCTTCCCGCCCTCTTCCCGTCATGGCGGGTCGGCCCCGCCGGGCGGGCTAGACGGGCGCGGGGAGGTCGGCCCAGACGGTCTTGCCGGGGCCGTCGGGGGTGTGGAGGACACCCCAGTCGAGGCAGAGCCGGCCGACGATGAACATGCCGTGTCCGCCCGGGCGGCCAGGCCGGTGCGGGTCCCGGGGCGACGGGGGGTCGGGGCTGTCGTCGGCGACCTCGACCCGCAGGGAGCCCGGGCCGCAGGCGATGGTCAGCCCCGTGGGGCCGCCGGCGTGCAGGCACGCGTTCGTGACGAGCTCGGAGACGACCAGCAGGACGTCCTCGGCCGCGGCCCGGCGGTCGACGTCGGCGGCCGGCAGCCAGCCCCAGTCCTCCAGGGCCTCCCGGGTGAAGTCGCGGGCACGCTGGACCGCGCCGCCGGCCCCCACGAGCCTGAGCCTGCGCACCTGACGCATCTCGCGCAGCTGCCCCACCGGCGACGCCACCGGCCCCGGGGCCGTGCCGGCCTCGGAACCGCGATCGCCCGCCGGGGATCGCCGGGTGGTGCTCATCCGCACTTCACCTCGCCGGTTTCTCCGATTCGTCTTGCTCACCGATGGTTGTGTGGTCCGGTCGCCCCCGCCATCGGCCCCGCTGGGGGACGACAGCGGCCAGAGGGTTCTCCTGCCCTGTGACGCGCCGGAGACACCCACCGTTTCCGCCGGGTCGGTGTGACCCGCGTGACTGTTCACGTTACGAGTCGGAGGGCTCCCCGCGCGCGGGGATCGCCTCTTCCACCGAGTCGTGCACCGTGAAGACGGCGCCGGCTCCGGTGATCTCGAAGACCCTGGCGACCACCGGGGTCATCGCGGCCAGATGGACCGCGCCGCCCTTCTCCTCGACGGTCAGCCGGGCACCGAGGAGGACGTTCAGTCCGGTGGAGTCCAGGAAGTCCAGTCCGGCGCAGTCCACCACCAGGTCGGTCACACCCGCGTCCACGCACTCGTCGAGTGACCGACGCAACACGTCGGCGGTGTGGTGGTCGAGTTCACCTCTGGGCGTGATGACGGCACGCTCACCGCGGTGCTCGACCTCGACCGTCAGCCGGCCCCGGTGGCTGGTGCTGCCGGGTATCCCGCGGTCCATGTACACCTCTTCTGCTCGCTCGCGGCACGATTACTCCCCCGCCTCGTGGCACTGAAACCCTACGCCTTGACGACCCGCACCAACACCCGAGCAAAAGCCCATGTCATCCCACAAAGCGGACATAACGCACTTGCCTTGAACTCGCAAGAGCGGGTAGGGCTAGGAGAAGCATCCGACAGAGGACGGCCTTGGAGGCGCCGCACACCGCAGTGCACGTCACGGCTTCGGCAGCCAGATGCCGAGAATCACGGAGGAGACAATGTCACCCCAGCTCGACGAGTCGCGCATCACTGACACCATCGCCCCGGACGCCCCGACCGGCCCCCCGGCAGGCGAGTGGACCGCACCGTCGGCTTCCCAGTCCACCACGAGCGAGACCGCCGGCGACGTGCTGGAGCAGATCGCCGACCTCCCCGCCTTCGACGAGGTGGCCCCGCAGGACGCCCGCGCGCTGTCGAAGGAGCTCTTCGAGCGCATGGCGACGCTGGAGGAGGGCACCCACGAGTACGCCTACGTCCGCAACACGCTGGTCGAGCTGAACCTGGCCCTGGTCAAGTTCGCCGCCGCGCGCTTCCGCTCCCGCAGCGAGCCGATGGAGGACATCGTCCAGGTCGGCACGATCGGCCTGATCAAGGCCATCGACCGCTTCGAGCCGGACCGCGGCGTCGAGTTCCCGACCTTCGCGATGCCGACGATCGTCGGCGAGATCAAGCGCTTCTTCCGCGACACCAGCTGGTCGGTCCGCGTGCCGCGCCGCCTCCAGGAGCTGCGGCTCGCCCTGGCCAAGGCCGGCGACGAGCTGGCCCAGCAGCTCGACCGCTCGCCGACCGTCGGAGAACTCGCCGAGAAGCTGGGCATCTCCAAGGAAGAGGTCGTCGAGGGCATGGCGGCCAGCAACGCGTACACGGCCAGCTCGCTGGACGCCCAGCCGGAGGAGGACGACAGCGAGGGCGCCCTCGCCGACCGCATCGGCTACGAGGACCACGGCCTGGAGGGCATCGAGTACGTCGAGTCGCTCAAGCCGCTGATCGCCGACCTGTCGCCGCGCGACCGAAAGATCCTTTCGCTGCGGTTCGTGGCGAACATGACCCAGTCGGAGATCGGCGAGGAGCTGGGCATCTCCCAGATGCACGTCTCCCGGCTGCTCTCCCGCACGCTCGGCAGACTGCGCAAGGGACTGCTCGCCGACGCCTGACCCGCCCGGCCCGCACGAACCACCGGACCGCACGAACCACCGGACCGCCCCGGCAACCTCTCCGCCGGGGCGGTCCGGTTG
>NZ_WMLF01000478.1 GCF_014156695.1 Streptomyces durbertensis
GGCCCGCCCGTGCGGCGAACTCGGCGGCCTCCTCCTCCGGCCGGCCGAACAGCTTGACCAGGGTGGCGCCGGGCGCGGAGAAGCGCTCGGTCATCTGGGTGCTCATCGTCGAGTTGTGGTTGGCGGCCTCGCGGGTGAGCTGCGCCAGCCGGGTGCCCATACGCCGCGCCGGCAGGACAAAGACGGGGAGCAGGACCAGCGCCAACAGGGTGATCTGCCATGAGAGTTGGATCATCACGGCGAGCGTCAGCAGCACGGTCACCAGGTTCCCGACGACCCCCGACAACGTGTCGCTGAACGCCCGCTGCGCGCCGATGACGTCGTTGTTCAGCCGGCTGACCAGCGCCCCGGTGCGCGTCCGGGTGAAGAACGCCACCGGCTGCCGCTGCACGTGGTCGTAGACGGCGGTGCGGAGGTCGAGGATCAGCCCCTCCCCGATGCGTGCGGACAGCCAGCGGGTCACCAGCCCGATGCCGGCCTCCGCCACCGCGATGCCCGCGATCAGCACGGCCAGCATCACCACCGTGCGCTGCGCCTCCCCGGCGACGATCGCGTTCACCACCCGCCCCGCGAGCAGCGGAGTGGCGACGGCGAGCAGCGACGCGACCGTGCTGAGCAGCAGGAACAGCCCGATCAACCGGCGGTGCGGGCGGGCGAAGCGCGCGATGCGCCGCAGCGCGGCACGGGTGAAGGGACGCTGGTCGGTCGCCGTGTGTCGCGCGTTGTAGACCGCGTGCCAGGCGGTGATCTCCATCGACATTGCCGCACCTCCGTTGATTCTGTCGGTGGCACGAACATAGAAGTTGAATCGAACTTCAGGTCAAGCCCGGCCGGCGCGCCCCGCCCGGTGGCCGTGGCTCAGCGCTCGGCGTAGACGATCCACACCTGGCCCCGCGCGAACAGCATCGGCCGGCCGCCGAGCCGGGTGAACGTCGTACCGGCGCCGGGGCGCGGCCGGTCCCAGCGCGTCACGTACGCCCGCCCGTCCCGCAGCACCAGCGCCCGCCCGCTGCCCACGGTCTCGATGTACGGCGTCACCGCGCCCGTGGAGTCGGAGAAGTCCGAGGGCCGCATCGTCACGTACTGGAGGACCACCGTCGAGGCGCCCAGCTGCCGGCCGTCGGTGCCCATCGCCGGCCGGTCGTCGAAGAACGCCAACCAGCGGCGTTCCCGCGGCGACCAGGTGAAGGACGTCCGCGCCGCCCGGTACTGGACCGCCGCCTCCCTGCGCGGGAAACCGCCGGGCGGGACCGGGCCGAAGCGGAAACCGATGTCCGCGCTGTGGCTGGCGTGCGGCGCGTACGGCAGCACGTCGTCCGGCCGCACGTACAGGTTGTGCGGCGCCCGCCGGGACTGGTCGCGGAAGTACGGCCCCCGGTGCCGCTCCTGCGGCACGGCGAACACCGTGTCCCGGTCGATGTGCGGCTGGAGCTTCTTCTGCACCCCGGAGTACGCCAGCGCCGGGCGCCCGAACTGCTTCAGCAGCTCCAGATCCGACTCGCGCGTGCTGCGCACCGGCCCCACCACCGGCGGCCGCCGCGAGGAGTACACCGCCATCAGCCGGCTCAGCCCCGCCTCCACCTGCGCCACGTACACCAGGTCGGCCTCCGCGATCCCGGTGTGCGGCCGGGCCCGCACCGAGTTGTCCACCTTGACCGCGAGCACCGGGCCAGGAGTGGCGGCCAGCCCGGTGTAGGGGGACGCTGACGGTGGTGCCGCCGACGCTCCCGACGCGGCCGCTTCCGCCGCCTCCCCGGCTTCGGCCGCGGCCTCCCGGTCGGCGGGCGCGGCGACGGCACCGAGCGACAGCGACCCGACGAGCAACGGCCCCAGCAGCATCCCGACCAGCACGGCCGGCCGCCGGCCGCGCCGGACCGCCCGGCTCCGACGGGAGGAGACGGTGGGGGAGGAGTGGACGGTGTCTGATGCCATGGCTGCCGCCTTCCGGGTGCTTCCCACGGCCCCGGGGCGACGCCGCGGGGTCCATCCCGGAGCGCTACCGCGCCGGCGCGGACCGCTCACCGGAAGGGGTCCATACGACAGGCAGACATTCATACTTTCTGATGGTTGCCGGCGGCCCCGCCGGCCCACCTCTCCCCTGAGGCGGTGAGCAGCCCGTGCGCGTCGCACTCGCCCAGACCGACCCCCTGCTCGGCGACGTCGCCGGCAACCTGGCGCACGCCGAGGAACAGATCCACCAGGCCCACTCCCAGGGCGCCGACCTCGTCGTCTTCCCCGAACTCAGCCTCCACGGCTACCACCTCGGTGCGCTCGGACGCCGCGACGACCTCGAATCCCTCGACACACGCGACCCGCGCCTGCTCGCCCTCTCCACCCACGGCCCCGACGTGCTGCCCGGCTTCCACGAGCTCACCAGCGTCCGCGCCTACAACACCTCCGCCTACTACGCGCGCGGCGAGCTCGTCCACGCGCACCGCAAGCTCTACCTGCCGACCTACCTCGCCTGGGAGGAACGCAAGCACGTCAGCCCCGGCCAGGCCCTCCGCGCCTACGACCTCCCGCACCCGGCCGGCGGCCGCGGCGCCACCCTCGTCTGCAACGACGCCTGGCAACCAGTTCTCCCCTGGATCGCCGTCCAGGACGGCGCCGAGATCATCTTCATCCCCACCAACAGCGCCGCCAGCCTCGACCCCGAGGCCATGGACACCACCCTCTACTGGGACACCCTGCTCGCCTACACCGCCAAGATGCTCCAGGCGTGGGTCGTCTTCGTGAACCGCGTGGGGAACGAGCACGGCGCCACCTTCTGGGGCGGCTCCCGCGTCGTCGACCCCCGCGGCAACGTCATCGCCCAGGCGCCCCGGTGGGAACCGGCCCTCCTCACCGTGGACGTCGACGTCCACGAGGCCCGCCGCGCCCGCCGCGCCGTCCCCCTCGTCGCCGAAGCCCGCCTCAGCCTCATCGACCGCGAAGTCCGCCGCCTCATAGAAGAAGGCGGCGACACGTAGGCGCGCGGCGCGCCGCGTCTACGTGCCCGGCGGCCGATCGCACCGCACGGGAGGCGCGATTCAGACGCTCGCCGAGACCGCTGACTCGGCCTCACATTCGACCCGCCCGGTGGGCGAGTCACGCGAGGGGCGGCGCAGCCACAGCAGGGCCATCGTCACGACCCCCACCGCCGGCAGCAGCCAGCGGCCCGCGCCCGGCGGCAGCGCGCCCGCCGCCAGACCGGCCAGCGCGCCGCTGAGCTGGAGCGCCAACGACTGCACCGACAGCGCCGTCGCCCGCCCCCGGCTCTCCACCCGCCGGTGCAGCAACTCGTTCTGGTTCGGCCCGGCCGCGCCCAGCGCCAGATAGACCAGCCCGTACCCGGCGGCGGCCGCCGCCAACGCGGGCGGCCCACCCCACCACGTCGTGCACCCCAACACCACCAACCCGGCCGTCATCACCGCCAACGCGACCGACACCGCGCGCTCCCCGCTCCCCGCCACCCGCGCCAGTCGCGGCGCGAGATGACTCCCGACCGCCGTGCACGAGAACCCCGCGCACGCCAGCAACGCGAACAGCACCGCCCCCGACTCCGCCGCACCGGTCAGCTCCGCCGCCCGCCCCGGCGTCAGCAGCTCGATCACCGCCAGCGCCCCGCCGAGCGCCGCCGCCGTCAGCAGCACCCGCCGCACCACCACGTCGCCCCGCCCCAGCCGCAACCCGCCGACCATCGTCACCGGCACGTCCCGCAGCACCCCGCGCAACGTCGCCGGCGCACGCGGCGGCTCCGGCAGCGCCAGCAGCACGTACGTCACGTACCCCACCCCGATCAGCGCGCCCAGCAGCGGCGGCACCGACAGCGGCAGCACCACCCCCGCCGTCACCTCCACCAGCCGCGCGCCCAGGTCCGGCCCGAGCCCGAGCAGCCACGGCAGCCCGCCACCGCACACCGTGCCCACCGCGAGCGCGACCGCCGTCGCGGTGTTCCCCCGTGCCAGCCCGGTCCGCAACTCCGCGCCCGGCCCCTCCGCCGCCTGCGCACTGTCCACGTAC
>NZ_WMLF01000479.1 GCF_014156695.1 Streptomyces durbertensis
ACTCTGCCCGGCACGCGCGGCCGTCGTCCAGCGATATCCGGCGGTGCTCGGCGGGAGGCGGCGGCGTCCCGCAGTATGGGGTCATGCGCATCGCGATCACGGGTTCCTCCGGCCTCATCGGCAGCGCCCTGCTGCGTTCGCTGCGACAGGACGGGCACGAGGTGGTCCGCCTTGTCAGACGGCCGGCCGGGGCCGGCGACGAGGTCGAGTGGGATCCCCGGGCAGGACGCGTCGACACCGCGGGCCTTGTCGGCTGCGAGGCCGTCTTCCACCTGGCGGGCGCCGGCGTCGGCGACAGCCGGTGGACGGAGTCCTACCGGCGGGAGATCCGCGAGAGCCGGGTGCGGGGCACCGCCGCGCTCGCGGAGGCGCTGGCCTCGCTCGACGCGCCGCCGGCGACGCTTGTGTGCGGCAGTGCCGTCGGCTACTACGGCGACACCGGCGACCGCGCGGTGGACGAGGCCGACCCGCCGGGCGACGGCTTCCTCGCGGAGGTGTGCGTGGCCTGGGAGGCGGCCGCCGCACCGGCGACGGCCGCCGGTGTGCGGACCGTGTTCGCCCGGACGGGCCTGGTGGTCGCCGCCGAGGGCGGCGCCTGGGGGAAGCTGTTCCCGATCTTCCGCGCCGGGCTCGGCGGGCGGCTGGGCGACGGCCGGCAGTACTGGAGCCACATCGCGCTGCACGACCACGTCGCCGCCCTGCGGCATCTGCTGGAGACGCCCGGGCTGTCCGGCCCGGTCAACCTCACCGCGCCGAACCCGGTCACCAACCGGGAGGTGACGGCCGCCATGGGCCGGGTGCTGCGCCGGCCCACCGTGGCGGCGGTACCGGCCCCGGTGCTGCGGGTCGCGCTCGGCGGCTTCGCCCAGGAGGTGCTGGGCAGTCAGCGTGTGCTGCCGGTGCGGCTGCTGGAGTCCGGTTTCCGCTTCGCGTTCCCCCGGGTGGAGGACGCCGTCCGCGCCGCGCTGCCCACCGTGGCCGCCCCCTGAGCCGGACGCCGCGGGGGCGGGCTCCGGTACGAGCGGGCTCCCGCGTCGACCCGGCGGGCGGGCGCGTACGGCCGGTGCACGACTCACACGTCTGTGCGACCGCCGTGCGCCCGTGCCCGGGTGGCGTGCTCCTGCGGCGGGTGCGGCGCCTTTCGTAAGGTCGTGGCCGGCGCCCGCATTGATTCGGCCGGTCGCGGGCATCAGCCCGTCATCGGGCCACGACTTTCGGGGAGGGCATGTGCTCGGCACAGCACCCACAACACCCGTACACCGTTCCCAGACCGCCGACGTGATCGTCATCGGCGGCGGCCTCGCGGGACTCGCCGCGGCGCACCACCTGACCGGGGCCGGGCTCGACGTCCTGGTGGTGGAGGCGTCGCCGGCGGTCGGCGGCCGGATGGCCACCACCCGGCTCGACGGCTACCGGCTCGACCACGGCGGGCAGCTGCTCTGCCCGGACTGGCCCGAGCTGAGCAACCTCCCGGCGCTCGGCGCGCTCGCGCTGCGGCCGTTCGCGCCGGGCGCGGTACTGCGGGGCGCCGAGCGCAGCGTCCGGGTCAGCGGCCACCGCACGTTGCGGCCCGGGCGCGGCGTGGCGCCCGCTCGCGGCCGGTCCCGTACGCTCACCGGCGCGCTCGACGCCGCCCGGCTCCGCCACCAGCTCTCCCGGCTGGCCGGCACACCGGTCGAACGCCTCGCGGCCCGCTCGGAGTTGCCGGCCGGACGGGCGCTGGCCGCGCGCGGGGTACCGAGCCGCACGGTCGACGGCATGCTGCGCCCGCTGGTCGGCGCGCTGCTCGGCGATCCGGACCTGAGCAGTTCCAGCCGGGTGGTGGACCTGGCGCTGCGCGGCTTCGCCAGGCGCGGGCTGTGCCTGCCGGCGGGCGGCTCGGCGTCCGTGCCGGAGCTGCTGGCCGGAGCGCTCCCCGAGGGCACGGTGCGGACCGGGGTACGGGCGGTGTCGGTGTCGGTGAACGCCGTCGACACGGCCGCGCACGGACGGCTGCGCTGCCGGGCCGTGCTGATAGCCACCGGCGCCGCCGAGGCGGCCGTTCTGCTGCCCGGCCTGCGGGTGCCGGAGTACCACCCCGTCACGGTGCTGCACCACGCCGCCGACGCCGCCCCGCCGAACCCCGACGGGCCGCTGACCTCGCTGATCATCGACAGTGAACGGCGCGGCCCGGTCGCCCACTCGATGGTGGCGTCCGCCGTCGACCCGTCCCGTGCGCTGCCGGGGCGCACCCTGGTGACCTCCGTGGTCCTCGGCCGCCGCGCGCACGACTCGCTGGCCTGCCTGGACCGCGCGGCCCGCCCCCAGCTCAGCGCGCTGCACGGCGTGGACGCCGGACACTGGGAGCTGCTGGAGGGCTTCCGCGAGCCGCACGCCGTACCGGCGATGCCCGCCCCGCACGACGCTCGGCGGCCGGTGCGGGTACTGGCCGGGCTCTACGTCTGCGGCGACCACCGCGACACCGGCACAGCCCAGGGCGCGCTCTACTCCGCGCGCCGGGCCGCGGGCGCCGTCTGCCGCGACTTCGGCGTCTCGGGCGCACCGGCCGCGGCCCTCCGCCTGGTCGCCTGAGCCATCGGGCTTCTTTGCACAACTCCTTTGTTTTCAGCGAGAGTTCACGCCGCACCTGTGGACAGAACACCTGACTTCCCTACGCTGTCCGGGACCTGATCCCTGCCCGCCCCCACCGGACAGCAAAGGCGGTGCCGCATGCGCCGGTTCACCGTTCCACTCGTCGCGGCGCTGCTCGCCGCCGTCACCGCGCTCACCCCGGCACACGCCCGGGACACCGGCTCGCTCCCCTACCCCGACGGCACCGGCGTCGGCGTGCACAACGCGTACGAGAAGAGCGCGTTCCGGTACCTCGCCGACGCCCTCGACTCAGGCGCCGCGATGCTCGAACTCGACGTGTGGACCAACGGGTTCGGCTCCGGCTGGCGGGTCTCCCACGACACCCCCCTGTGGAACGACAACAACTGCGTGGGCGCCACCACTCCCGACGGCCTCCGCTCCGGCGCGCGGGACCGGCGCCTGGAGGGCTGCCTGTCGGACCTGCGCACCTGGAGCGACGCCCATCCGGGCCACCGGCCGATCCTGCTCAAGTTCGAGATGAAGGACGGCTTCAACGCCGTCGGCGGGCGCGGCCCGGCGGCGTTCGACGCGCTGGTCGACCGCCACCTGGGGCAGAAGGTGTACCGTCCGGCGGAACTGGCGGCCGGCCACCGCGACCTCGACGAGGCGGTACGCGCGAAGGGTTGGCCCAGCCGCGCCGAGCTGGCCGGGCGCTTCCTGATCCACCTCATCCCCGGCACGGTCGAGGAGGGCAACCCGTTCGACACCCTGTGGACCGACCGCGAGTACGCCACACATCTGCGCGACCTGGCGGCCGGCGGCCGACTGGCCTCGGCCACCGCCTTCCCCGCCGTGCACCACGCGGAGGCCGGCGACCCCCGGGTGCGGCGCTACTCCGACGCCTCCCTGCGGCCCTGGTTCGTGGTCTTCGACGGTGACGCCTCCGCGTACACCGACGGCTCGATCGACACCCGCTGGTACCTGCGGCACAACTACCTGCTGGTGATGACGTCCGTGCACCGGGTGCCGCCGGCCATCGACGGACGGAACCCGACGGAGGCGCAGGCGCTGGCCCGGGTCGGGCAGTTGGCCGCCGCCGGGGCGAGCGTCGCCAGCTCGGACTGGGTCGGACTGCCGTCCGTGCTGGCCGCCGTGGTGCCGCGCGGCGGCTGAGCACACCCGCACCCAGCAAAGCACCACTTCGCGGCGGCGTCGCGCCGGCAGGGGCGTCCGGGTACTTCCCGCCGGACACGGTCGCGGGGTGCCGCACGCGGGCCCGGGACCGTGAGAGCAGTAAGTCATGCAGTATGACAAACCTGCTGACAGGTCTGCCTTGTCGTGCCGCCGCACGCTGCTCCGCGGCGCCGCCTGCCTCGGCGTGCTCGGTGTGGTGCGGCTGGCGACCGCGCCCACCGCCCACACG
>NZ_WMLF01000048.1 GCF_014156695.1 Streptomyces durbertensis
GCCCCGCCCCCGGGAGACGGGGAGCGGGGCACCGGTTCGTGACGACCTCCGACCGCGCCGCCGGCCGAGGCGGCGTGGTGCGGCTGCTGCTACTCGGCGTCGGACGCCTGGGCGGCGGCGGTCTTCTTGGCCGCTGCCTTCTTCGCCGTGGTCTTCTTCGCCGTGGTCTTCTTGGCGGCGGTCTTCTTCGCGGTCGTCTTCTTGGCCGCCGTCGTCTTGGCGGCGGTCTTCTTGGCGGCCGTCTTCTTCGCCGTGGTCTTCTTGGCGGCGGTCTTCTTCGCGGCCGTCTTCTTGGCCGGGCCCTTCGCGCGCTTCTCCGCCAGCAGCTCGAAGGCGCGCTCCGGGGTGATGGTGCTGACCTCGTCGTCCCGCCGCAGTGTGGCGTTCGTCTCGCCGTCCGTGACGTACGGGCCGAAGCGGCCGTCCTTCACCACCACCGGGCGGTCGTTCGTCGGGTCGTTGCCCAGCTCCTTGAGCGGCGGCTTCGCGGCGGCTCTGCCACGCTGCTTGGGCTGGGCGTAGATCGCCAGCGCCTCCTCCAGCGTGATGGTGAACAGCTGCTCCTCGTTCTCCAGCGAGCGCGAGTCCGTGCCCTTCTTCAGGTACGGGCCGTAGCGGCCGTTCTGCGCGGTGATCTCCACGCCCTCGGCGTCGGCGCCGACCACGCGCGGCAACGACAGCAGCCGCAGCGCGTCGTCGAGCGTCACCGTGTCGAGGGACATGGTCTTGAAGAGTGAGGCCGTGCGCGGCTTGACGGCGTTCTTGCCGGTCTTCGGAGTGCCCTCGGGCAGCACCTCGGTGACGTACGGGCCGTAGCGGCCGTCCTTGGCGACGATCGGCCGGCCGGACTCCGGGTCCGTGCCCAGCTCGCGCTCGCCGCTGGGCTTGGCCAGCAGCTCCTTCGCGAGTTCCACCGTCAGCTCGTCCGGCGGCAGGTCGTCGGGGACGTCCGCGCGCTGGCCCGGCTCGCCCTCCGGGCCGGGCTTCTCGACGTACGGGCCGTAGCGGCCGACCCTCAGGACCAGGTCCTCGCCGATCGGGAAGGACGACACGCCCTTGGCGTCGATGGCGCCGAGGTCGGAGACCAGTTCCTTCAGCCCGCCGAGGTGGTCGCCGTCGCCGTTGCCCGCGTCGGCGGCCGGGCCGGCGACGCCCTCGCTGACGTCCGCACCGAAGTAGAAGCGGCGCAGCCAGGGCACCGACTCCGCGTCGCCGCGCGCGATGCGGTCCAGGTCCTCCTCCATCTGCGCGGTGAAGTCGTAGTCGACGAGCCGGCCGAAGTGCTTCTCCAGCAGCCCGACCACCGCGAAGGAGAGGAACGAGGGGACCAGCGCGGTGCCCTTCTTGAAGACGTACCGCCGGTCCAGGATCGTGCTGATGATCGACGCGTACGTCGAGGGGCGGCCGATCTCCCGCTCCTCCAGCTCCTTGACCAGCGTCGCCTCGGTGTAGCGGGCGGGCGGCTTGGTCGAGTGGCCGTCGACGGTGATCTCCCGCGCGGTCAGCGCGTCGCCCTCGGCGACCTGCGGCAGCCGGCGCTCGCGGTCGTCCAGCTCGGCGTTCGGGTCGTCGGCGCCCTCGACGTAGGCCTTCATGAAGCCGTGGAACGTGATGATCTTGCCGGAGGCGGTGAACTCGGCGTCCCGGCCGTCGGCGGAGCGGCCGCCCACGCGCACGGTGACCGACTGGCCGGTGGCGTCCTTCATCTGGGAGGCGACGGTCCGCTTCCAGATCAGCTCGTAGAGGCGGAACCGGTCGCCGGTGAGGCCCGTCTCGGCGGGCGTGCGGAAGCGGTCGCCGGAGGGGCGGATCGCCTCGTGGGCCTCCTGCGCGTTCTTGACCTTGCCGGCGTAGGAGCGCGGCTTGTCCGGCAGGTAGTCGGCCCCGTACAGCTGCGTGACCTGGGCGCGGGCGGCGGCGACCGCCGTGTCCGACAGCGTGGTGGAGTCGGTACGCATATAGGTGATGAAGCCGTTCTCGTACAGCTTCTGGGCGACCTGCATGGTCACCTTCGCGCCGAAGCCGAGCTTCCGCGACGCCTCCTGCTGGAGCGTCGTCGTCCGGAACGGCGCGTACGGCGAGCGGCGGTAGGGCTTGGACTCCACCGCGCGCACCGCGAAGGACGTGTCGGCGAGCGCGGCGGCCAGCGCACGCGCCGCGGACTCGTCCAGGTGGAGGGCCTGGGCGCCGTCACGGCCCGTCTTCAGCCGGCCGTCGGAACCGAAGTCACGGCCCTGGGCGACACGCCGGCCGTCCACCGAGGCCAGCCGGGCGGCGAAGGTGCCCGGGTCGGAGGCGTCGCCGGGGCGGCCGGTGTCGAACGTGCCCGTGAGGTCCCAGTACTCGGCGGTGCGGAACGCCATCCGCTCCCGCTCCCGCTCGACCACCAGGCGCGTCGCCACGGACTGCACCCGGCCGGCGGACAGCCGGGGCATGACCTTCTTCCACAGCACCGGGGAGACCTCGTAGCCGTAGAGCCGGTCGAGGATGCGGCGGGTCTCCTGGGCGTCGACGAGCTTCTGGTCCAGCTCGCGGGTGTTGTTCACCGCGTCCCGGATGGCGTCCTTGGTGATCTCGTTGAACACCATGCGCCGCACCGGCACCTTCGGTTTCAGCACCTCCTGGAGGTGCCAGGCGATCGCCTCGCCCTCCCGGTCCTCATCCGTGGCCAGGTACAGCTCGTCGGACTCGGCCAGCAGCGCCTTGAGCTTCTTGACCTGGTCCTTCTTGTCACTGTTGACGACGTAGAGCGGTTCGAAGTCGTGGTCGACGTTCACCCCGAGGCGCGCCCACGGCTCCCCCTTGTACTTCGCGGGAACCTCTGCCGCGCCGTTCGGGAGGTCGCGGATGTGCCCGACGCTCGCCTCGACGACGTAGCCAGGGCCCAGGTAGCCCTTGATCGTCTTCGCCTTGGCGGGGGACTCGACGATCACAAGTCGGCGCCCGCCGTTTGCGGTCTCGCTGGTCGGGGACAACTTCTCGCTCTTCTCTCCGGTCGACGGTCGGCGCTTCCTCGCGCTCGGTGGGCCCCTGCCCACCGACTCCGCCAGCTGCCGCTGGTCCGGGTCCGGTGGTGATGCTCGGGGTGGTGCTTGTGGTCTCGGCTGGTGCTTCGGTTTCGCGGTCGGTGCCTTCGTGCGGTCCGTGCCTCAGTGCGGTCCGTGCCTCATCGGTGCCTCCATGGTGCCCGACGCCGATCGGCACCCTCCGGCACCGGTCGACGCTGCGGAGTGTGACGGTACCTCCCGGTCCGTTGTCAAACGGAATAAAACCGCAACGCCACTCGAACGGTAACCCGACAACCGTCATTCCTGCCGCCCGGCAGTAGCTGGCACTATGTGCGAGTCATCGCACCGGTCCCAGCAACAGGGGGAACAGAATGTCCCAGCCGCCCAACCCGTACGGCCCCGCCGGCCAGCCCGGCCAGAACCCCTACGGCCAGCAGCAGGGCCAGCCCGGGTACGGCTATCCGCAGCAGCCCGCGCAGAACCCGTACGGCCAGCCCGGCCCCGGCCAGCCCGGACAGCCCGGTGTCGGCCAGCCCGGTCAGCCGCAGTAC
Organism: Streptomyces durbertensis; assembly: GCF_014156695.1. Taxonomy (GTDB): domain Bacteria; phylum Actinomycetota; class Actinomycetes; order Streptomycetales; family Streptomycetaceae; genus Streptomyces; species Streptomyces durbertensis. Next base: position 3,560 of record NZ_WMLF01000048.1, read on the forward strand.
GGCTACCCGCAGGCCCCGATGCCGCCGCAGGGCGGCTACGACCCGAACGCCCCGCACGGCTACGACCAGTACGGCCGCCCGTACTCGGAGAAGTCCCGGATCATCGCCGGTGTGCTCCAGCTGTTCCTCGGCGGCCTCGGCGTCGGCCGCTTCTACACCGGCCACATCGGCATCGGCGTGGCCCAGCTGCTGACCTGCGGTGGTCTGGGCATCTGGGCGCTGATCGACGGCATCATGTTCCTCGTCAAGGACGACTCCACCGACTCCGAGGGTCGCATCCTCAAGAGCTGAGCGAGGCGCTCCCATGTCGCAGGTCAGATCGCTGGTGTCGCGAATCCGCCGCCCCCGGCATCCGGCCCTGCTCCCGCTGGCCGCACTGGCCGCGGGTGCCGCGGGGTCGGTGTACCTCTGGCACACCGACCCCCACCAGCCAGGCCAGTTCCTGCCGCGCTGCCCGGTGAACTGGCTGACCGGGCTGCTCTGCCCCGCCTGCGGCGGCACCCGCATGGCGTACGACCTCATGCACGGCGACGTCGGCGCCGCGTTCCAGGACAACGCGGCGCTGCTGCTGCTCGGCGTACCTTTCGGCGCCTACCTCGGCGGGCGGTGGCTGGTCGAGGGGCTGCGCGGGCGCCGCTACCGGCCGGCGATCGGCCGCCTGGGCGTGGCGGTGATCGTCGGCACCGCGGCGGTGTGGATGGTGGTCCGCAACGTGGCGGGCTGACCTTTGAGGGCGGGGCCGGCGGGGCCGCTGCCGGGCCGGTGCCCTCGCCCGAGAGGTGGCTGATCGGACGTCAGAAACGCCGTCAGATCACCCTTTCATCACAGAGGCCGGGACAGCGCAACCTTCCCACCCCCTTTCGAGTCGGATCTTTCGCGTCGGGCGAACCAGGCCCGCGCGTAGGTACAACCGTTCAGAGAGGTTCTCCCCATGGCAATGACCGGTACCGCGCCCAACGGCCAGCCGTACTCCGAGAAGTCGAAGATCGTCGCCGGCGTCCTGCAGCTGGTCCTCGGCGGCCTCGGTGTGGGCCGCTTCTACACCGGCCACATCGGCATGGGCGTGGCTCAGCTGCTGACCTGCGGTGGTCTGGGCGTCTGGGCGCTCATCGACGGCATCCTGTTCCTCGTCAAGGACGACCGCACCGACTCCGAGGGCCGCATTCTGAAGGGCTGATCGGACGTCCGGTTCGGGGCGCGTGCGCTCCGGACCTGTCCAAGGCGGTGTCACGGGGGTGGCCCGGGTCCGGTACCCGGGCCACCGCCTTTTCCGGCGCGTTCGCGGGCCTGCTCTGCCCTGGCTTGACCTGCTCTGGCTTGGCCTGCCCTGGCTCGCCATATGGCCGAAACAAGTCGGCCGTTGACGGTCCGATCAGGTTGACGGTGTCGTCAGAGGGCGGAGAGCTGCCAGAGGCCGTAGCCGAGGAACGCCCCACCGAACGCCGCCGTGAGCGCCGCGGCGGTCGCCGGCCTGACCGTCGTGGTGGCCGCGACGGGCTTGCCCCGAGTCCGCCGGGCGGCCGTCCACACGAGCAGGGCGGCGCCGAACAGTGTGAAGGCGGTGCCGGCGAACAGTGCGGGTCCGGTCTCCGACGCGACCCCCCAGGCGCTTGTCATGGGCGGAGCGTCACACACCCGGGCGACTCCGGTTCGAACACCCGATGAACATCACTTCCCTCCGTGGGTGTGCTGCCGTGCGTGTGCTGTTCGAGCGGCCGGCGGCGGTCTGCCCGGCGGCGGTGCCGAGCGGGCAGACAGACCGCCCGTCAGGAACCGGTGGCGGGCAGCAGGAAGCCCTGCTCCACCAGGAGGCGGATCGCGCGAGGCGTCCGGTCGCGCAGCTGGACCGGGTCCTCACCGACCAGTTGCGCGATGGCGTCGAGGATGCGGCCGGCCGGCAGCGTGCCGTCGCACACACCCGCGAACCCGGCGCCCACCGTGTCCACCTGCGTCGCCCTGCGCATGCCCCGGTGCTGACGGAGCACCACGTGCTCCGGGTCCTCGGCGCCCGGCGGGCCCACCTGCTCCTGGACCACGCCTTCGGCCAGCGTGAAGCGGGTGTTCAGGAGGGCGGCGTCGTCGTGGCGCCGGAGGAAGTCCTGCCGCTCGAAGTGGGCCCGCACCGTCTCCCCGAGCGGCTGCTCGACGGGGTGCGTCCACTCCTCCACCGTGATCGCCGGGGAGTCGCCGCCGGATCTGCGGAGGGTGATCCAGCCGAAGCCGACCGCCTCCGTGCCCGTGCGCTCGAACTCCTCGAGCCAGGCGTCGTAGCGCGCCGCGTACTCCTCGGGCCCGGCACGGTGCGCTCCGGCGTCGCGCAGCCACAGTTCGGTGTACTGGCTGACGTCCTGCACCTCCCGCTGCACGATCCAGGCGTCGCAGCCGCGCGGCACCCAGGTCCGCAGCCGGTCCCGCCAGTCCTCGCCCTTGACGTGCTGCCAGTTGGCGAGCATCTGGCAGTAGCCGCCCTCGGCCAGCAGGTCGACGCTGTTCTGCACGAGCGTGCGGCACAGCTCGTCGCCCGGCAGGCCGCCGTCCCGGTAGGTCAGCCGGTCGGCGGCGCCACCGCGGCCACCCGTGGTGCTGCGGCCGGCCGCCGGCGAGATGACAAACGGCGGGTTGGAGACGACCAGGTCGTACGGGGCGTCGGAGGCGACGGGCTCGTAGAGCGATCCCTCGCGCAGGTCGGCGGCGGGGGCCCCGGACAGCGCCAGCGTCAGCTCGGCGAAACGCAGGGCGCGCGGGTTGAGGTCGGTGGCGGTGACGTGCGTGGCGTGCCCCGACAGGTGCAGCGCCAGCACGCCCGAGCCCGTGCCGACGTCGAGCGCCCGGCCGACGGGCTCGCGGATCGTCAGGCCCGCGAGGGTCGTGGACGCCCCGCCCACACCGAGGACGATGTCCTCCCTCCGGTCGTTGATGCCGCCGGCGCCGCCGACCGCGCAGCCGAGGTCCGAGACGATCCACCAGTCCTCGCCGTCCGGACCGCCGTACGGGCGGACGTCGACGGTGGCGCTGAGCCGGCCGCCGCCCTCGCCGCTCTCCCTGAGCCAGCCGTCGGCCAGCGCCCGCTCCAGCGGCAGCACCGCGCTCACCGCCTCGCGGGAGGCGTCCTGCCGGAGCAGGAAGAGGCGGGTGAGCGTGTCGAGCGCGTCGCCGCCTCTGGTGGCCCGCAGCGCGGGCACCGTCTCGCTTCTGGCCAGGGCGGCGTAGGCGGGGGCGCCCAGGCGCTCCAGCAGCCCGTCGACGGTGAAGGAGGCGGCGAGGAACGCCGCGCGTAGCTCGGAGGTGCTGGGGCCGGCGGTGGGGAGGTGCGTACTCACGCGTCCATTGTGGTGCCTGGGCGACGCGCTGTCCCGGGCCGTGCCAGACCTGTGGACAACTCGGTCCGGAGGAGGTCCCAGGGAGGTCCGGGGAAGGGTGGCCGGCGCCCCTCGGGCCGCCGGCCGCCCCACTCAGGAGGTCTTGTCGGCGTCCTTGCCGTCGGAGTCCTTGGCGTCGGTCTCCTTGTCCGCGGAGTCCTTGGCGTCGGCCTTCTGCTCGGCGCCGTCCTTGGCGTCGGCGCCCTCGGCATCGGCACCCTTCTCGGCGTCGGCGCCCTTGCCGCCCTCGGCCGGCTTCTGGCAGCCGGGCTGCTCCGCCATCGCCTTGCCGAGGTCACCGGACTGGAGGCGGTTGAGGGCCACGTCACCGCTCTTGCCGAGCGTGCTCAGCTCCTTGGAGATGCCGCGCAGACCGTCGGCGAACTTCGCCTGGTCCTTGGTCTCCATCTCGTCGACCTTGGTCTTCAGACCCGCGTAGGAGGCGGAGATGTCGTTCAGCTCCTTGACCGCGTCCTTCTGGAGCTGGGCGCCGTCCTCCACCGGCGGCTCTCCCGCACGGGAGACCGCCCCGGCGAGCGCCTTGTACGCCTCGGAGATCTGCTGGAACGCGGCGGAGTCCGCCTGCTGCACCTCCTTCGAGGAGCTGTCCTTGGCGCTGACCTCGGCGATCGCCGTGTTCGCGTCCTGGATCTTCTTCACCTGCGGCTGGACCTGGTCACAGACCTTCTTCGCCCAGGCGTCCGCCTTGCCGTCGTCCTCGTCCCCGCCGCACCCGGTCAGTGCCAGCGCGAGGACGGCGCTACCGCAGAGCGCCGCGGCGAGCTTGTTGTTCACCGGATCCATCCCTTCGTGGCTACTCGGCCCGGAACATACACAACAAAGCGACCTCCGGGTGCAGACGAAGATACGCGTTCGCCTGTTTCCGACGCCAAACAAGCCATTTGCCGCAAAGGTCGCTTCCCTCCGGGTCCGGCTCCCCCGCCGGGGCGCCGCGGACACACGCCACGGGCGGTGCGCGGAACACGCACCGCCCGTGGGAAATCGGCCGTCCGCCCCGGTCGGCGGCGGTCCGGACGGTCCTCGTTCGGCCGTCCGGACCGGCGCCTCAGCGGAGACGTGTCAGGGGGCGGCCACGGGGTCGCTCGGCTGAGTGGACTTGCTCACACTCCCCTCGTCGTCACCGTCGTCTTCCCCCATCTCGACACCCCTCCGCTTGGAGAAGTAGACCGCGCCGACGATCACCGAGACGGCCACCACGGCGACGGCCGTGCGGACCGGAACGCTGGCGTCCGCGCCGTACGAGAGGGTGACGATCGCCGGTGCGATCAGCAGCGCCACCAGGTTCATGACCTTCAGCAGCGGGTTGATCGCGGGTCCCGCGGTGTCCTTGAACGGGTCGCCGACGGTGTCGCCGATGACAGTGGCCGCGTGCGCCTCGCTGCCCTTGCCGCCGTAGTGGCCGTCCTCGACCATCTTCTTGGCGTTGTCCCAGGCACCACCGGAGTTGGCGAGGAACACCGCCATCAGGATGCCCGTGCAGATGGCGCCCGCCAGGAAGGCGGCGAGCGCGCCGACGCCGAGCGTGAAGCCGACGGCGATCGGTGCCATCACCGCGAGCAGACCGGGGGTGGTCAGCTCCCGCAGCGCGTCCTTCGTACAGATGTCGACGACGCGCCCGTACTCCGGCTTCTCGGTGTAGTCCATGATCCCGGGGTGCTCGCGGAACTGGCGCCGCACCTCGTAGACCACCGCGCCCGCCGACCGCGAGACGGCGTTGATGGCCAGTCCGGAGAAGAGGAACACGACCGCCGCGCCGAGGATCAGCCCGACGAGGTTGTTGGGCTGCGCGATGTCCAGGCTGAGATTCACCTCCGTGGCCGCCGCGCCGACCTCGCGGGCCGCCGTCTCGAAGGCGTCGCGGTACGAGCCGAAGAGCGCCGCCGCCGCGAGCACGGCGGTGGCGATCGCGATGCCCTTGGTGATCGCCTTGGTCGTGTTGCCGACCGCGTCCAGGTCGGTGAGCACCTGCGCGCCCTCGCCCTTCACGTCGCCGGACATCTCCGCGATGCCCTGCGCGTTGTCGGAGACCGGACCGAAGGTGTCCATCGCGACGATGACGCCGACGGTGGTCAGCAGACCGGTACCGGCGAGCGCGACCGCGAAGAGCGCCAGCATGATCGACGTACCGCCGAGCAGGAAGGCCCCGTACACGCTGAACCCGATCAGCAGGGCGGTGTAGACGGCCGACTCCAGGCCGAGGGAGACGCCGGCGAGCACGACGGTCGCCGGGCCGGTCAGCGAGCTCTTGCCGACCTCCTTGACGGGCTTCCGGGTGGTCTCGGTGAAGTAGCCCGTGAGCTGCTGGATGAGAGCCGCCAGCACGATGCCGATGGCCACCGCCACAAGAGCGATCAGACGCGGGTCGCCGTCGTGTTGGGCGATCTCGGCGTTGGTGATGCCGTCCAACTCGGCGAAGGTCGACGGCAGGTAGGTGTACGCGGCCACCGCGACCAGGACGAGGGAGATGGCCGCCGAGACGAAGAACCCGCGGTTGATCGCCGTCATGCCACTGCGGTCGCTCCGGCGCGGGGAGACGACAAACACGCCGATCACGGCCGTGATCACGCCGATGGCCGGGACGATCAGCGGGAAGGCCAGACCGGCGTCGCCGAAGGCGACCGTGCCCAGGATCAGGCTGGCCACCAGGACGACCGCGTACGACTCGAAGAGGTCGGCGGCCATGCCGGCGCAGTCGCCCACGTTGTCGCCCACGTTGTCGGCGATCGTGGCGGCGTTGCGCGGGTCGTCCTCGGGGATGCCCTTCTCGACCTTGCCGACCAGGTCGGCGCCGACATCGGCGGCCTTGGTGAAGATTCCACCGCCGACCCTCATGAACATCGCGATCAACGCGGCGCCGAGACCGAATCCCTCGAGAACCTTCGGCGCGTCCGCGGCGTAGACGAGAACCACGCAGGCCGCCCCGAAGAGGCCGAGACCCACGGTGAACATACCGACCACGCCGCCGGTCCGGAAAGCGATCTTCATCGCGCGGTGGGAGACCTCGGTGAGATCTCTGGGAGTCTCACCCTCCGGCGCGGTGGCCTCCCGCGCCGCGGCGGCCACCCGCACATTGCTGCGTACCGCCAGCCACATTCCGATATAGCCGGTGGCGGCCGAGAACGCGGCGCCGACCAGGAAGAACAGCGAGCGGCCGATCCGCTGGTTCATGTCGTCGGCGGGCAGGAGCATCAGCAGGAAGAAGACCACCACGGCGAACACACCGAGGGTGCGCAGCTGTCTGGCCAGGTAGGCGTTGGCGCCCTCCTGGATGGCGGTGGCGATCTTCTTCATGCTCTCGGTGCCCTCGCCGGCCGCCAGCACCTGGCGGAGCAGCATCACGGCGACACCGAGCGCGGCGAGCGCGATCGCGGCGATCACCAGCACCAGACCGCGGTTCCCCGCCGTCAGTACCGCCTCGGCCAGATGATCATGATTGTGAACTGTGGGGAGTTGCCCCGCCATTCGTCCTCCTTGACGTTTGGCACATGGGCGCGCGCAAGCACACGCTCAGGCGTCCTGCTGCAATAAGGGTGTGGCGGATTCTAGAGATCCACAGGTGATCAAAACAGTGCGCGGTAACGCTTATTCGCCTACCTTGACGAAGATCCGGAAGACGCTGACTTGAGAATTCCCTCACAAGGGGGACGAGAAGATATTCAAGAACGGTCGGCGAATGATCTTAGAAGCGTATTCGCGACCATGGCCGAATATCGTGCACGGCCCCGCTGATCAGGCGGAACCACAGCCTCCGGCCACGGGTGGGGGCAGGACTCCCGGCTTGTGCACGCCTTCACCCGGTCGCGCACACATCCGCCGTGGAGGCGGCTGACGGCCGCCCGGACGGTCCGCGGCGCGCTCGGGGGCGCCCACGGACGTCGGCCGAAACAGGCCCGCCGGAGAGCGGGGCGGGACGGACGGCGGCGACGCGGGGACGGCATCGGGCGGCGCACGACAGGACCGGCTGACCGGAGCGGGCCTGCGCACGGCAGCGGGCCATCGAGGGGAGCGGGGTCGGGTTGCCCAGGCCCGGCAGCGGACGGCGCTCTCCTCGCCGTCCGCTGCCGGGCGCGGCTGAGCAGAACCCACCCGCGGGCGCGCGGGAAAGCGTCCGAACATCGGGTACCCGACCGCCGGGTGGCGTGTCGGGACGGGGAGGGGGCTGCTCAGGGAAGCGTCGCGGGCTCCGGGGCGGTCGGCCAGGACATCCGGATCAGGCCGCCCTTCTCGTCCGAGGTCACCTCGACGTCGTCGACCAGGCCGCTGATCACCGCGAGCCCCATGTCGCCCTCCTCGTCGGACTCGGCGACGGGACCGCCGGAGGCACCACCGGAACCCTCGGAGCCGCTCGCGGTCGGCGCGTCGTCGCCGACCTCGATCGAGAAACGCTTCTCGTCCTCGATGAGCGCGACCCGCACCGGTGTGCCGAGCCCGCCGTTGGCGTGCAGGCCCACGGCGCGACTGCACGCCTCGCCGACGGCCAGCCGGACCTCGTCCAACACGGCCTCGTCCACCCCGGCACGCCGGGCCACGGCGGCCGCCACCAGGCGCGCGGTACGCACATGCTCGGGAAGCGCGCTGAAGCGCAGTTCGACGGTGGCCATGCCATCCCCTTGAAGATCGTTCGGACACAGCGCCCCGGGGCCGACGGTCAGACCGCCGGCCCCCGGGGGCCTCAAGGAAACCGGGCCGCCGTCAGTCGGTGGCCGCGACCGCCTCGTCGACGGAGTTGTGGATCGGGAACACCTTCGTGAGGCCGGTGATCCGGAAGATCTTCAGGATGCGCTCCTGGTTGCGGACCAGGCGCAGCGAGCCCTCGTGGGCCCGCACCCTCTTGAGGCCCCCGACCAGCACGCCCAGACCGGTGGAGTCGAGGAAGTCGACGCCCTCCATATCCACAACGAGGTGGAAACTTCCATCGTTCACCAGCTCCACAAGCTGCTCACGCAGCTTGGGCGCGGTGTAAACATCGATCTCGCCACCGACCTCGACGATCGTGCGATCGCCGACGGTACGGGTCGACAGGGACAGGTCCACGGATCCTCCAGCACCTTGCTATCGAGCGGTCGCCCCTTGGGCTATCCCCACCGGGGGAAGGAGTCATTGCCCCCACCGTAGGGAAGGGACGGATCGGCAGCCGCAGAGGCATTCAATCACTTACCCGCCTGCCCGCACGACGCCTTGCAGCCATTGTCCATCGCCGTGGTGACACACTCGATGTCGATGGCCAGCAAACGTCGTCCACGCGCCAAGGGCACCCGCCCCACCCCGTTCGCTCCGCGCTCGGCACTCGCCGAGCTGACCGAAGGGGCCGACCGGGGCACGCGGATCACCCATACGGAGCATCTGCCCCCGAGAGTCGGACGTCATGCGGACTGGCCCGAGCCGATCCGGCCAGAAGTGATCGAGGCCGTGCACGCCCTCGGGATCGACCGACCCTGGCAGCACCAGGCGGACGCCCTCCGACACGCGCTCGACGGCCGGTCGGTCGTGGTCGCCACGGGCACCGCCTCGGGCAAGTCGCTCACCTACACCCTGCCCGTGCTCAACGCCCTCCTCGCAGACGACGCCACCGCCGGCGGCGGACAGGTCGGCAGGGACGGCCGGGCCGCCTCCGCCCTGTACCTGGCCCCGACGAAGGCACTCGCCGCCGACCAGCTGCGTGCTCTCAAGGAGCTCGCCGAACCGCTCGGCAGCCGGTTCCGGCCGGCCGTCTACGACGGCGACACGCCGTACGAGGAGCGGGAGTGGATACGCCGCCACGCCAACTACCTGCTCACCAACCCGGACATGCTGCACCGGGGCCTGCTGCCCGGGCACCCCCGCTGGTCCTCCTTCCTGCGCGGTCTGCGCTACGTCGTCGTCGACGAGTGCCACACCTACCGCGGCGTGTTCGGCTCACACGTCGCCCAAGTGCTGCGTCGGCTTCGGCGCGTCGCCACCCGCCACGGCGCCGAACCCGTGTTCCTGCTCGCCTCGGCCACCGCGGCCGACCCGGCCCGCTCGGCCACCCGGCTGACCGGGCTGCCGGTCGTCGAGGTCACCGAGGACACCTCCCCGCGCGGGGAGGTCACCTTCGCCCTCTGGGAGCCGCCCCTCACCTCCCTCCAGGGCGAGCGCGGCGCGCCCGTCAGGCGGACCGCGACCGCCGAGACCGCCGAACTGCTCGCGGAACTGGCGGCGAACCGCGTGCGGACCCTCGCCTTCGTACGCTCCCGGCGCGGCGCCGAACTGACCGCCGTCATCGCACAGGAACGACTGGCTGAAACTGATCGGTCGCTTTCCGGCCGGATCGCCGCGTACCGTGGCGGCTACCTCCCCGAGGAGCGGCGTGCGCTGGAACGCGCCCTTCACTCGGGTGAGCTGCTCGGCATGGCGGCCACCTCCGCGCTGGAGCTGGGCGTCGACGTCTCGGGCCTGGACGCGGTGCTGATCGCCGGCTATCCGGGCACCCGGGCCTCGCTGTGGCAGCAGGCGGGACGTGCCGGGCGGCACGGCCAGGGCGCCCTCGCGATCCTGGTGGCCCGCGACGACCCACTCGACACCTACCTCGTCCACCACCCCGAGGCACTGTTCGACCAGCCGGTGGAGTCGACCGTCCTCGACCCGGACAACCCGTACGTGCTCGCGCCGCACCTGTGCGCCGCGGCGGCCGAGAGCCCACTGGGCGAGGCGGACTTCGCCCTGTTCGGACCCGCCGCCGCCGAGGTCGTCCCCCTCCTGGAACAGCGGCGGCTGCTGCGCCGCCGAGGCTCCACCTGGTACTGGACCCGCCGGGAGCGGGCCGCCGACCTGGCCGACATCCGCGGGCAGGGCGGGCGCCCTGTGCAGGTCGTGGAGGAGGACACCGGGCGGCTGCTCGGCACGGTCGACGCCGCCGCCGCGCACAGCACGGTGCACGACGGCGCCGTCCACCTCCACCAGGGACGCGGGTACGTCGTACGGCGTCTCGACCTCGACGACCCGGGCGGACCGGTCGCGCTGGTCGCCGCCGAGGAGCCGCCGTGGACGACGATGGCGCGCGACGTCACCTCGGTGAGCGTGCTGGAGACCGAGACCGAGGTGCCCTGGGGCGGCAGCCGGTTGTGCTTCGGCTCGGTGGAGGTCACCCACCAGGTCGTCTCCTACCTGCGCCGCAAGCTGGTCACCGGCGAGGTGCTGGGCGAGACGAAGCTGGACCTCCCGCCGCGCACGCTGCGCACGCGGGCGGTGTGGTGGACCGTCACCGAGGACCAGCTCGATTCCGCCCGCGTCAACCCCGAAGTACTGCCCGGCGCGCTCCACGCGGCCGAGCACGCCGCCATCGGCATGCTGCCGCTCTTCGCCACCTGCGATCGCTGGGACATCGGCGGCGTCTCCGTGCCGCTGCATCCGGACACCCTCCTCCCCACAGTCTTCGTGTACGACGGCCATCCCGGCGGGGCCGGGTTCGCCGAGCGCGCCTTCGGGACGGCCGAGGACTGGCTGCTGGCGACGCGGGACGCCATCTCCGCCTGCGAGTGCCGCGACGGCTGCCCCTCGTGTGTGCAGTCGCCGAAGTGCGGCAACGGCAACGAGCCGCTGCACAAGGGCGGCGCCCTCCGGCTGCTGACCGAGCTGCTCGACGCCGCCCCCGGCGGCCCCGCCCGGGCGCGGGAGCGGAAGGCGTAGCGGCCCCAGGCCACCACGGCGGTGACGTCGGCGACCTCACCGCGCACCACGCAGACCGTCAGCGCGGCCTTCTGGGCGCGAGCGACCCGCCGGGCGGTGGCGCACGCGTCGGCCCGGCCGTGGACGGCTCGGTCGGCCGCCGCCAGCGCCGCGAGATCCGCCGCGGCGGCGGCCCTGTGCCGGGCCGCCAGGGCCTGCCCGAGACCGAGCAGCGCCACGAACACCGAGCACAGCAGCGCCGAGGAGAACACCGCCCAGACCGTCGCGCTCCCCCGGTCGGCGGCGTGACGGCGTGTCACCTGGCTCGGTGGGACCGGACGTGGCGTCGCCGGGCGTGGAGAAGGCTCAGGCGGCGGCGCTGACACGGCTGCCCCGCCCGTCGTCCTCACGGGCACCCCCGTCCCCGGCTCTTCGGCCGCCCGCCGCGACGGCGACAAGAGGTCTCGGCTGCTCGGCCCGCGCCACCGCCTCGGCGCTCAGCTCCACCGCGAGCGGGCCCGGGCCGGCCGCCCGGGCCGTTACCCGCACCCGGACCAACTCGTCCTCCCGCTCCACGCGCACCCGTGCCCCGCGCGGAGCGGCCCGCGCGGCCAGAGCGACCACCTCGGCCGGCGGGTCGCCACGGGCCGCCGACCGGGCGCCCGCCCGGGCGGCGTCCACACACTGGAGGTGGGACACCGTGGCCATGAGCCCCCAGAGCAGCATCCCGGTCAGCAGGACCAGGGCCGGCAGGACCGCCGCCGTCTCGGCCGTCGCCTGACCGCACTCGTCCGTCACCCGTCGGCGACGCCGGCGGAACACCCACGACCGGCGGCCCCCGGCTCGCCTCCCGCGCGAGCGGAAACGTTCACAGGCCGCCGAGGGCACGGGTGATCGCCTCCCGTAGCGCGGCCGTCACCTGACCGCTCGTCACGACCTTGTACAGCACGGCGGCGAAGGCACAGGCGGCCAACGTCGCCATCGCGTACTCGGCCGTGCTCATGCCGTCGTCGACGCGCGCCCGCTGGTAGCGCTCGGCGGCCAGACGTCGGAGCCGCCCCACCGCTCGACGGGTCCTCGTGCGCCACGGCGTAGCCGCCTTGGTCACCAGGCTGGTACTCATCACTCGTTCTCCTTTGGTTGTATCCGCGATCCGTGTTGCGTGGTGGGGACGTGCGTCGCTGTTCCGCTGTCCTGCTGGTCCGCCGGCCCGGGTCACAGCAGGGCGCGGCCCAGGCCGATCACCACCGGGACGACCCCGACCAGCAGGAAGGCGGGGAGGAAGCAGAGCCCGAGCGGGGCCGTGACCAGGACGCCGGCCCGCCGCGCCCGGGACGCCGCCGCGCGTGCCGCCGCCGCACGGGCGTCGGCGGCGCATCGGGCGAGTTGTTCGACCGCGGGCGTGCCGGACAGCTGGGACCGCTCCAGACAGCGCGCCAGGCCGCGTCCCGCCGGCGACTCCGACAGATGGGCCCACGCCGCCGCCGTCTCGGCGCCGAGCCGCAGCTCCGCGCCCACCCGGTTCAGCCGTGCGCCGAGGGGGCCCGCGAGGCTTCGGCCGACCGCGGTGGCCGCCTCCGCGGGCGCTGCTCCGGCCGCCAGACAGGCGGCAAGCAGCTCCGCCGCCATCGGAAGCTGGGCGGCCGTCTCCCGCTCACGGGCCGCCTCTTCGGCGGCGAGGGCGGCCCGCGGTATCCAGCCCCGCGCCCAGCGCCACACCAACGCGGCGGCCGCCGCGCCCGCCAGCACGCCGTGCGGTCCGCCCAGCGCGAGCGCGAGGACGGTCCCCGCGGCGAGGGCGGCCAGCGCGGGACGCGCACGTCCGGCGTCCCTCCGCTCACGTAACCGACCCGCTGCCCGCGCTGTGGGGATCAGAGGCGGGCGGACCCGCTGCGCCGGCGCTACGCCGTGGCCGACTGGGGGAGGCTGCTGGGAGAAGAGCAGGGCGCTACGCCGTCGCACCGGGCGCGTCCAGCGGGCTGACGCCCGCAGGACGAGGCAGACGGTCACCAGCGCGACCGTGAGGAGCACCGCGCCGACGCCCGGAGCCGGCACGCCGTGGACGGCGGCTCCCGCCGACGGGCTGTCAGCCGCGAGGTCCGCGATACCCGCGATGCCGTGGGACGCGTCGAACGCCGCCGTTCCGGGGCCCGTCGGTGGGAGGCCGGCGGTTCTCCACAGGCTGTGCGCAACGGCCGGCGCCGCTGCCGCCACCGGACCGGTCATGGCGCGGCCCTCACCGGAGAGCCGCCCTGGGCGGCACGCGCCAGGCCGGCCACCCAGGCCAGCCCCGCCCACTCGAGCAACGCCGCGCCGGCAAGCAGTGCCCAGCCCAGCGGGGTGCGCAGCAGCACGTCCAGCGGCGCCGCGCCCATCGCCGTTCCCAGGGCGATCGCCATGCAGGGAAGCAGGGCGAGGATCACAGCCGTGGCCCGTGGCCCGGCCAACTGGGCGCGCAGCTCGGCTTGCTGGTCGCGGTCCTCGCGCAGCGCGGTGGCGACCCGCTCCAAAGCGCCGGCCAGGCCCGTGCCTCCGTCCACCGTGACCCGCCAGCAGGCGGCCACCGCGCGGAGACCGGCCGCGCCGGGGTGGCGCGCCGACGACTCCAGAGCGGCCGGCACGTCGCCCCCGAACCGGGCCGCCGCCCGGAGCGGGGCGGCCTCCGGGCCGAGGGCGTCGTCCACCGCCCGCAGGAGTGCCTGCCGGGCGTGTTGACCGGCACGCAGTTCGGCCGCGATGCCGGCGCACAGCTCGATCACCGCCGCCGCCCGCCGCTCCTCGGCGCGACGCTCGCCACGGCCGCGCGCCAACCGGCGCAGGACGAACACCGCCGCCACCCCGGCGATGACGGGCAGCCAGCTCCCCGTCCGCCACCCGGCGACCGCTCCCGCCGGGAGGGCCGACCAGGGCCACGGCGGGCCGGCCTTCGCGAGCCGAGCGGTCACGCCCGCCGCGTCGAGCCGACGCAGGAGCCCGGCCAGTGGCCGCGCGGCCGGGCCCGACCACCGCTCCAGCGGTCCGCGGTGGGCCGCCGCCTCCCCGAACACCGTGGCCAGGCGTGCGCGGCCGGCCCCGCGCCGCATCCAGAACAACGCCGCCGCGCAGACCAGGAGCGCGTACCAGACCTCGACGGGCGGTGTCACAGCGTCCCACCGCCCCGCTCGCACAGCTCCCTCAGCCGTCCCCAGCCCACTTCCCGCGTGAAGCCGGAGGGGTGCCACAGGGCCGCCGGGAGCGTCCGTACCAGGCCGTCGCCGCAGCGGTCGAGCACATGTACCTCGGCCAGCCGGCGGCGCCCCGCGCGGTCGCGCACCAGGTGGAGGACAAGCGCCAACGCCGCGGCGAGCTGGCTGTGCAGCGCGGCCCGGCCGAGCCCGGCCGTCATGCCCAACGCCTCCAGCCGGGCGGGAACGTCGACGGCGGCGTTGGCGTGGACCGTGCCGCAGCCTCCGTGCCCGGTGTTGAGCGCCGCGAGCAGTGCGGCCACCTCGGCCCCGCGCACCTCGCCCACGACCAGACGGTCGGGACGCATCCGCAACGCCTGACGCACCAGGTCCGGCAGTTCCACCAGGCCGGCGCCCTCCTGGTTGGGAGGTCTCGCCTCCAGCCTGACGGCATGCGGGTGTTCGGGCCGCAGTTCGGCCGAGTCCTCGACGAGCACAAGCCGTTCGCCCGGCCCGGCCAGGCCGAGGACCGTGCTCAGCAGTGTCGTCTTGCCGCTTCCCGTGCCACCGGAGATCAGGAAGGAGAGCCGGGCGTCGACGACGGCTCGCAGCAGGCTGTCGCCGCCTGGAGGCAGTGTGCCCGCCGCGACCAACTCGGCCGGTCCGAAGGCCCGGTGGCGCACCACGCGAAGCGACAGGCACGGACCGTCGACGGCGACCGGCGGCAGTACGGCGTGCAGCCGCGTGCCGTCCGGCAGGCGGGCGTCGACCCACGGCCGGGCGTCGTCCAGACGGCGGCCCGCGGAGGTGGCCAGACGCTGGGCGAGCCGCCGCACGGCGGCTGCGTCGGGGAAGCGGACCTCCGTGCGTTCCAGGCCGCCTCCGCGGTCCACCCAGACCTGCTCGGGGCCGTTGACCAGGACGTCGGTCACCCGGGGATCGGCGAGCAGCGGCTCCAGCGGGCCCGCGCCGACCAGTTCCGAGCGGAGTGAGCGGACGACGGCCAGCACCCCGCTGTCCCCCAGCAGGCGCCCCTGCGCACGTAGCGCGGCGGCCACCTTGGCCGGCGTCGGCTCGGCCCCGGACTCGGCGAGCCACCGGCGCACGCCGTCGACCAACTCGGGCGACACGGTCGTCGGTACGTGGGCGCCGGGCGGCGGCCCCGTACCGACGCCGTCGGCCTGCGGCCCGAAGCGGTCACGCTCGCCGACGGCGGCGCGCGCCGCCGCGAGGGGGACCGTCACCATGCGCGCGCCGCTCACGCCGCCACGCTTCCGGGCCGGCCGTCGTCGGACAGCGCCTGTCGCCAGAAGCCGGAGCAGAAGCGCGCCAACGGCCCGTCGACGGCACCGCCCGGCGGCACCCCTCGCTCGACCGCCTCCGCCAGCCGGCGTTCGGGTGGTAGCTCGCCCACCAGCGGCAGACCGACCAGCCTGGCGGTCTCGTCCGCGTCGATCCCGGCCGTGAACGGGCCGCGCACCACGACCCGGATGTCCGGCAGCAGCATCCCCAGCCGCGAGCAGACCCGCCGGGCGGCGGCCACCGCACGCAGTTCGGCGGGCACGACCAGCAGCCCGAGGTCGACCTGGACGAGGGCCTCCGCCACCGCCTCGTCCAACTGCCTGGGCAGATCCACGACCACCACACCGCCGCGGCGGCGGGCGGCGCCCAGTACGGTGCGCATCGCCTCCGGCGGCACGGCGAGACTGTCGCCCCGGTCCCAGCTGAGGACACGCAGCTCGTGCACCGCCGGCAGCGCCTCCTCCAGCGCGCGGGCGCCGACCCTTCCGCGTGACTCGACGAAGGCCGGCCAGCGCAGGCCCTCGGCGGACTCCCCGCCCAGCAGGACGTCCAGGCCGCCGCCGAGCGGATCACCGTCGATCAGCATCGATCGCACGCCCCGTCGGGCCGCCGTCAGCGCGAGCGCGCACGCGAGGGTGGAGGCCCCCGCACCGCCCCGCCCGCCGACCACGCCCACGGTCAGCGCGGGACGGCCCACACCCTCGGCGGCGTCGGCGATACGGCCCGTCAGCCAGCCTTCCGCGTCGGGGAGGAAGACGACGTGCTCGGCGCCGAGCCGGACCGCGCGCTCCCACACCCGGTGGTCGTCCAGGTCCCGGCCGACGAGGAGCACACCGGCGCGGCGCGGAACTGGCGGCGCACCCTCCCCGAGGACCGCCGCGCGGTCGGCGCCCACGAGGACGAGGTCGGCGGAGCGCCAGGCCCGCCCGCCCGGCGGATCGCCGCCCTCGCCGGGGCCGTGCGACACCTCTGCCTCGGCGCCGGCCGCGGCACAGAGCCTCAGCAGGTCGTCCAGCAGCTCGGGATCCTCGGTGACGATCAGGATGGATTCGGCCATGAGGCGTTCCTTCCGGTCTTCCCGCACTTCACGGTCTCGCGCCCGCGAACATTCACAAATGCCGCGGACGCCTTGCGCAATCACCGTGCAGAAGAACCGGAAAAGTTGTGGATCTTGGTCCGGAACTGTGGACAACCCCTCGCC
>NZ_WMLF01000480.1 GCF_014156695.1 Streptomyces durbertensis
TATAAGAGACAGGGTGGGTGAGGCGAAGGGGCTGGCGGTCAGGCGAAGGGGCTGTCGGCTCCGGCGGCGGCCGGCTTCGGGGCGCGGGCCGGGCAGCAGCCGACCGGGCACAGGTCGTGCGAGGGCCCCAGGGCGCCCAGCGCGCAACGCTCCGGCGCCGCCCCGCGCTCGGTCGCCGCCCGTTCCAGGACAAGCTCCCGGATGCCGGCCACAAAGCGGGGGTCGGCTCCGACCGTGGCGGAGCGTACGACCGGGAGGCCGAGTTCGGCGGCCTTGGCCAGCGCCTCGGTGTCCAGGTCGTACAGCACCTCCATGTGGTCCGAGACGAAGCCGATGGGCACCATCACCACGGCCGGGGCGCCGGCGGCGTGCCGCTCCTCCAGGTGGTCGCAGATGTCCGGCTCCAGCCAGGGGATGTGCTGCGCGCCGCTGCGGGACTGGTAGACGAGCTGCCAGGGCCTCTCGACGCCGGTCCGCCCGGCGACCCGGTCGGCGATGAGCCGGGCCACGTCGAGGTGCTGCGCCACGTACGCGCCGCCGTCGCCGTGCGCCTCGACGGGGCCGCTGGTGTCCGCGGCGGCGGTCGGGATCGAGTGGGTGGTGAAGGCCAGCTGGGCGTCCCGCCGTACCTCCTCCGGCAGCTTCTCCAGCGCGGCGAGCACCCCCTCGGTCATCGGCTCGACGAAGCCGGGGTGGTTGAAGTAGTGCCGCAGCTTGTCGACGCGGGGCAGGTCGTCGGCGGCGACGCCCTCGTCGGTGAGGGCCCGCAGGGCGTCGGCGAGGTTCTCGCGGTACTGCCGGCAGCCGGAGTAGGAGGCGTAGGCGCTGGTCGCCAGAACGAGCACCCGCCGCCGGCCGTCGGCGGCCATCTCGCGGAGCGTGTCGGTCAGGTACGGCGCCCAGTTGCGGTTGCCCCAGTACACGGGCAGGTCGAGGCCGTGGTCCCGGAAGTCGGCACGCAGGGCGGCGAGCAGTTCCCGGTTCTGGGCGTTGATCGGGGAGATCCCGTCGAAGAGGAAGTAGTGCTGGCCGACCTCCTCCAGGCGTTCGCGGGGAATCCCCCTCCCGCGGGTGACGTTCTCCAGGAACGGCACCACGTCGTCGGGGCCTTCGGGGCCGCCGAAGGAGAGCAGCAGCAGGGCGTCGTAGGGGTGGGCTCGCTCATCGGGCATGTACCGATCCTGCCACCCGGAACCCGGAGGCGATCAGCGCCCCGGCGCCGTAATCTGTATCCGTTTTGACGTGCCTTACATCCGGCGTCCCCCCGCGTCTCCCGAGGAGCCCGTGTGCCCAGCCCCTACCGCGCGATCTTCTCGGTGCCGGGCGCGAAGAGCTTCACCACGGCCGGGCTCATCAGCCGGCTGCCGGTCGCCATGATGGGGCTCGGCATCGTCACGATGGTCTCCCAACTCACCGGCGCCTACGGGCTCGCGGGCGCGCTCGCCGCCACGGTGGCGCTGTCCGTGGCGGTGTTCGGCCCCCAGGTCTCCCGGCTGGTGGACCGGTACGGCCAGCGGCGGGTGCTGCGTCCGGCGGCGGCGGTCACGGTCGGCGCGGTCGGGGCCCTGACGCTGAGCACCGTGCTCGGCTGGCCGACATGGACGCTCTTTGTCTTCGCGGTCTGCGCCGGCTGTGTGCCCAGCGTCGGGTCGATGGTGCGGGCCCGCTGGTCGGCGCTGCTGAGGGACTCCCCCGCGCGGCTGCACGCCGCCTACTCGTGGGAGACCATCGTCGACGAGGTCTGCTTCATCTTCGGGCCGATCCTCGCCATCGGCCTGTCGACCGTGTGGTTCCCGCAGGCCGGCCCGCTGGCCGCGGCGACGTTCCTGGCTGCCGGTGTGTTCTGGCTGACGGCGCAGCGCGCCACCGAGCCCGTTCCGGCCCCGCGCGGCACGCATGGCCGGGGTTCGGCGCTGCGCACCCCCGGGCTGCCGCTGCCGGTGCTGACGATGGTGATGATCGGCGTCATCTTCAGCTCGGTCGACGTGATCACGGTGGCGTTCGCCGACGAGCGGGGCGCCAAGTCCGCGGCGAGCCTGCTGCTCGCCGGCTACGCGCTCGGCTCCTGCCTGGCCGGAGCGGTGTTCGGGATGGTGCACCCGGTCGGGCCGGTGGAACGTCGTTGGTTCCGGGGCGTGTGCGCGGTCGCCGTGAGTATGATCCCCCTCCAACTGGCCGGGAGTCTGCCGTTCCTGGCCGTCGCGCTGTTCCTCGCCGGCATGGCCGTCGCACCCACGATGATCGCGATGGTCGGCCTCGTGGACCAGCTCGTGCCGCGTTCCCGGCTGACCGAGGGCATGACGTGGTCCAGTACGGGCATCGCGGTCGGGGTGTCGCTCGGCGCCTCGGTGGCCGGCTGGGTCGTGGACCGGGTCGGCGCCGAGCGGGCGTTCGCCGTCCCGGCCGCGGCGGGCGCGGTCGCGGCGGCCCTGGCGTTCCTCGGCCACCGCCGGCTGGCCCGGCGGCCGGCGGCAGGGCGGGATCAGGAGGGGACGCGGAATGAGCGGGATCATCGCTCCGAGAAGGAGCGGGACGAGCGGCACCTGGCGTAACTGGGCCGGCAACACGAAGGCCCGGCCGCTGCGGACGGTGGCCCCGGCCACCACCGAGGCGCTGGCGGAGGTGGTCCGACGGGCCGCGGAGGACGGCCTTCCGGTGAAGGCGGTGGGCACCGGGCACTCCTTCACCTCGGTCGCCACGACGGGCGGCGTGCTGATCCGCCCGGACCGGCTGACGGGGGTGCGCCGGATCGACCGGGCCGCCGGCACGGTGACCGTCGCCGCCGGTACCCCGCTGCACGTGCTCAACCGGACGTTGGCCCGCGAGGGGCTGTCGCTCACCAACATGGGCGACATCATGGAGCAGACGGTCTCCGGCGCGACCAGTACCGGCACGCACGGCACCGGCCGCGACTCGGCGTCCCTCGCGGCCCAGATCACCGCCATGGAGCTGGTCCTCGCGGACGGCTCGGTGCTGCGCTGCTCCCGCACGGAGAACCCGGAGGTGTTCGGCGCCGCCCGGGTGGGCATCGGGGCACTCGGGGTGATCACCGAGCTGACGTTCGCGGTCGAACCCCTCTTCCTGCTGCACGCCAGGGAGGAGCCGATGCGCTTCCCGCGCGTGGTCGCGGAGTTCGACCAACTCGTCGCCGAGAACGAGCACTTCGAGTTCTACTGGTTCCCGCACACCGAGAACTGCAACACCAAGCGCAACAACCGCACCCACGGCCCCGTCGCCCCGCTGCCGCGGATGCGGGGCTGGGTGGACGACGAGCTGCTGTCCAACGGCGTCTTCCAGGCCGTCTGCTCGCTGGGCCGGGCGGTGCCGGCGACGGTGCCGACCGCGGCCCGGATCTCCAGCCGGGCGCTGTCCGCACGGTCCTACTCCGACATCCCCTACAAGGTCTTCACCAGCCCGCGGCGGGTGCGCTTCCTGGAGATGGAGTACGCGGTGCCGAGGGAGGCGGCCATGGCGGCGCTCGGCGAACTGAAGACGACGACGGAACGCTCCGGGCTGCGGATCGGTTTCCCGGTGGAGGTGCGCACCGCCCCGGCGGACGACATCCCGCTGTCCACGGCCGGCGAACGTGACAGCGTCTACCTGGCGGTTCACGTGTACCGGGGCACCCCGCACGAGGCGTACTTCACCGCGGCCGAGCGGATCCTGACCGCGCACGGCGGGCGCCCGCACTGGGGGAAGCTGCACACCCGGGACGCCGGGTACCTGTCCGGGGTCTATCCGCGGTTCACCGAGTTCACCGCGCTGCGGGACCGGTTGGACCCCGAGCGCCGGTTCGGCAACGACTACCTGCGACGGGTGCTCGGCGACTGACCGTGTCAGCCCGTCGGGGTGCCGCCCCGCGGGCGCGGTGCACCGGTGCCGTCGGGGGCGTCGGGGGCGCCGCCCGGTGCGGCGGGGTCGTCCGCGCCGGGTGTCGGCTGCGGGGTGGCGGGGTC
>NZ_WMLF01000481.1 GCF_014156695.1 Streptomyces durbertensis
TGTGTATAAGAGACAGGGAGACCGGGGCCGCCCGGGACGGACGCCGGGCGGCGGGCGGCGCGGGCGACTTCGCGTCGCCGCTGACACGGATGCTGCTGAGCAGCGAGGGGATGACCACCACGCTGCTCGAGGCGTGGGCGGGGCGTCCGCTGCGCCCGGCGGCGGTGGTGCTCGAACGCGCCCGTCCGGCGTGGTGGCCGCGCGAGGCGCAGCTGCTGGGCGTCCCGGGTGACGGGCCGGAGCTGCTGGTCCGCCGGTCGCGGCTGGTCACGCCGGAGGGGGACGTGCTGTCCGAGAACCGGATAGTGGCGTCCGGCGACGTGCCGGCGGAGCTGCGGCGGGTGATGGGCGACGCGTCGGCGCCGCTCGGCCCGGCGTTGCAGGCGGCGGGTACGGGTTTCCGCCGCACACTGCTGGCCGCCGGAACGGACCGCTGGCGGGCGGCGGCCGATCCGTCGAGCGGCCCGGCGGCCGACCCGTCGAGCGCCCCGGCGGCCGACCCGGCACCGAAAGGCGGCTCGGTGCCGGAAGGCGGCTCGGTGCCGGAAGGCGGCACGGCGCCGGAAGGCGCCCCCGCGGCGTTCAAGACCTATCTGCTCTGGCACGGTGAGGAGCCGTTCGCGGTGGTGACCGAGGTGTTCAATCCGGACTACGTGCCCGCGCTGCGGGCCCGCCGCGCCGACCGGGGGCCGCGATGAGCACGGCACGGCGGCTGCGGACGCAGGTGGGGATCGTCGGCGCCGGACCGGCCGGACTGGTGCTCGGCGTGATGCTGCTGCGGGCCGGGATCGATGTGCGGATCGTGGAGCGGCTGCCGCGCGAGGCGGTGCTGACCCGGGCCAGGGCGGGCCTGCTGGAGGACCGCGTCGTCCGCTTCCTGCACGAGCACGGACTCGCCGGCCGGTTGGCCAAGGAGGCCGTGCGGCACGGGCGTTGTGACTTCCTGTGCCTGGGCCGGCGGCTGCGGTTCGACTACGCGGAGCGTGCCGGCGGCGCTCACCACTGGGTGTACCCGCAGCAGGAACTGGTCCGCGACCTGGTGGAGCTTCTGGAGGCGGAGGGGCGCGCCCCGTACTTCGGTCAGCCGGCGTCCGCCGTCGTGGACACGACCGGTCGGCGGCCCCGCGTCGAGTGCGCCGACCTCGTTCTGGAGTGCGACGTGGTGGTGGGGGCGGACGGCTGGCACGGCGTGAGCCGGCGTGCGCTGCCGGCCGACGTGCGCGACGGCGTGTGGCAGCGCTACCCGCACGACTGGCTGACCGTGCTGGCGGAGGTGGACCGGCCGGTGGAGTGCGTCCTGTACGCGATCCACGAGCGCGGCTTCGCCGCCATGGTGCCGCGCACCGAGCACCTGGCCAGGCTCTACCTCCAGGTCCCCGGTGACGAGGACCCCGCGCGCTGGCCCGAGGAGCGGATCCGGGAGCAGGCCAGGCTGCGTCTGGCGGCGGCGGGTTCGGGACTGCCCCGGATCACCGCCTTCCGCCCGGCGGATGCTTTGCGGATGCGCAGCGCGGTGGTGTCCGCCCCGCGTCACGGCCGGCTGTTCCTCGCCGGGGACGCCGCCCACATACTCACCCCCTGCGGGGCCAAGGGCATGAACCTGGCCGTCGCCGACGCCGCCGACCTCGCGGACTCGCTGGTCCGCCAGTTCCTCGACGGCGACCCGGTCCCGCTGGCCGGCTACCCGGAGCGGCGGCTGCACGAGGCGTGGCGGGCCCAGGAGTTCTCGGACGGACTGCTGCGGCTGCTGCACCTCCCGCACGCGGACCCCGCCGACGGCCGGCCGGCGCCTGCCGATCCCGCCAGCCGTTTCGAAGCACAGTTGCGACTGGAAAGGATCCGGCGGTTGGTCGAGCCCGGCCCGGCCGGCACCGCGTTCGCCCACGGCTACGTGGGCTCCCCGGCCTGGCTGCCGGCGCTCCCGGGCCCGCGGTGGTCCCGACGGGACGGCGGCTGAGCCGGCGGCGGGTGAGACCCGGGACCGGGGTGGCGGGGGAAGGGGGAACCAGACGGAACCGGGGGGAGAGTGACGATCGAGGGAGAGTGGCGTGTGACCGTTACCGAGCGCTCGCCGGTCGCGTCCGTCGTCGACCGGGCGCGTGCCCTGTACGGGCTGTCGCGCGGCACGCAGGCGACGCTGAGCGTCGCCCAACCACTGGTCGCCGCGCTGCTCGCGGACCCCAGCCCCCCACCGGGGCGGCTCGCGCTGGCGACCGTGGGCGGGCTCGCCGGCTTCCTCGCGGTGTTCGCGACCAACGACCTGATGGACGCGGGGGTCGACAAACGCCGCTTCGGAGCCCGCCTGCGTGCCGACACCGGCCCGGACGTCGACAGCGCCGGTGCCCGCCACCCGCTCGCCCAGGGTCTGCTCACCAGGCGGTTCGCGCTCGGCTGGATCGGCGGGCTGAGCGTGCTCGCCCTGGTGATCGGCGCGCTGCTCGACCCGGTGTGCGTGCTGCTGTTCCTGCTCGCCGCGCTGCTTCAGGTCCTCTACTGCCGGCTGGCGACCGTCACGCCGTACAAGTTCCTGGTCAGCGGCGTGATGGTGGCCGTCGGCGCGTGCGCCGGCTGGTTCGCGTTCAGCACCACCGTCGACCCGCTGCCGCTCGCCTTGTTCGTGCTGTGGATGTTCGCCTGGGAGATCGGCGGCCGCAACATCCCCAACGACCTCGCCGACGTGACGGAGGACGTGCGGCTCGGCGTCCGGACGGTGCCCGTGGTGTACGGGTCGCGGGTCGCGGTGCGGGTCGCGGTCGCCTTCCTGCTCGTGGCGTTCGCGGCGAGCGGCGCGCTGGCAGCGGTGGCCTGGCCGGTGTTCGGCGCGGTCGGACTGGTGGGGACGGTGGTGGTCGGGGCGTTGACGCTGCTGCGGCCCGCGCTGCTGCTCGTGCGCGACCCGGGGGCGGCGCTCAGGGCGTTCAACCTGGCGACGTTCCATCCGGTGGGTGTGCTGGCGGCCCTGGTGGCGGGACTGCTGCTGCGCTGAGCGCCGCGCGGCGGCGCGCACGCCCGTCTCGCGGGGCGCGCGGTACTCCTCTCACGCGCGACCGCTTCGCCCGCCGCCACCCCGGCGGCTCCGGTCGGCGCGCGCACGCCGTACCCCGTGGCTACCGTGGGCAGGCAGCGGCGCCACCGGCGCCCGGCAGCCGGCTGTGCTCCGGCGTCCACCCGTGTCCCCGAGCGTTCATGTTTCGAACAGTGGTTCTCCCGGGCAGGGAGACAAATTGTGTTCCGGCCCGTCCGTCCGTCACCCCGCGAGGAGTCGCCATGGACGCCGTACTCTCCGAGGCAGCAGCCGAGGACTACATCGGGGGAATCTGCTTCAAGACCGGCCCGCCCCGGCGCGTCGGGGTCGAACTCGAATGGCTGGTGCGCGACCGGGAGGACCCCACCGTCTGCGTACCGCCCGAACGGCTGGAGACGGCCCTCGCGCCGCTCTTCGCCCCGGGCGCGCTGCCCGGCGGCGGCCGCCTCACCTGGGAGCCGGGCGGCCAGCTGGAACTGAGCAGCGCCCCGGGCGACTCCGTCGCCCACTGCCTGGCGCTGACCTCGGCGGACCTGGCGCTGGTGCGCCGGGTCCTCGACGAGGAGGCCGGCGCGGTACTCCACGGCCGGGGGCTGGACCCCTACCGTTCGCCCGGCCGGGTACTGGACAGCCCCCGCTACCGGGCGATGGAGGCGCACTTCGACCGGGGCGGCCCGTGGGGCCGGGTCATGATGCGCTCCACCGCCGCCCTCCAGGTCAGCCTCGACGCCGGGGACGACTCCGACGGCCCCACCGGCTTCCGCCACCGCTGGACGCTCGCCCACCGGCTCGGCCCGGTGCTCGTCGCCGCCTTCGCGAACTCGCCGGTCTGGCAGCAGCGCCCCACCGGCTGGATGTCCACACGGCAGAGCATCTGGGCCCGGATGGACCCGTTGC
>NZ_WMLF01000482.1 GCF_014156695.1 Streptomyces durbertensis
CCCCCGCGCCGGGTGCCCGGGCGGCCCCGCCCATACTTGGGATATGAAGCTCAGCCGCCCCGCCGCGTGGTTCCTGCTCGCCTTCGGTGTGTGGTCCTGGATCATCTGGATCACCTTCATCCGCAATCTCTGGCAGGACGCCAGCGGCCTGGCCTTCGACGACGCCGGCGACCCGACCGGCTACTTCTGGGTCCACCTGGTGCTGGCGATCACCTCGTTCCTGCTCGGTACGGCCGTGGGGCTCATCGGCCTGCGGGGGCTGCGGGCGCTCCGCCGGGAGGGCGGCGACGCCGCTTCGGGGGCTGGTCGCTGATGGTGTTCGCCCTCGTCCTGGTCTCGATCCTGTGTGTGCTGGCGACGGCGCACTGGTACCTGTGGAGACGCCTGGTGCGGGACGTGTCGGCGCCCGGCGGCGTCTGGCGGCGTACCGGCACCGCGCTCGCTCTCCTGATGCCCCTGGTGATGGTGGCGGCGCAGGTCACGGGCCGTTCGGACGCCCCGCTCTGGCTGAAGCGGGCGCTGGCGTGGCCCGGCATGATGTGGTTCGCGCTGCTGGTGTACCTGCTGCTGACGCTTGTGGTGCTGGAGTTCGTACGGCCGCTGCTGCGCCGCTGGGCGGCGCGCCGGGCGTCGGCGCGTGCCGACGCGACGGCGGCGGCCCCGGCCGCGACGGCCGCCACCCCGGCCCGCGCGTCCGCCGCGGCGACTGGCGGCGGGACCGGGACCGCCGAAGGCGGGACCGACGGGACCGCCGACGGCACCTCCGACGACCAGCAGGCCGTGACAACCACGGTCCCCGCCGCCCCGCAGGACGGGCCCTCGGACCCGTCCCGGCGGCTGTTCGTCTCCCGGGTGGCGGCCGTCTCCGCCGGCGCGGTCGCCGCCGCGACCGTCGGCCACGGCACCTACCAGGTGCTCGGCGCCGGCCCCGTGGTCAAGCACGTGCCGGTGGTGCTCGACCGGCTGCCGGCGGCGGCCGACGGCTACCGCATCACGCTGATCAGCGACATCCATCTGAGCCCGGTGCTGGGCCGCCGGACCTGCCAGCGCATCGTGGACCGGGCCAACGCGACCCGGCCCGACCTGATCGCCATCGCCGGCGACCTCGTCGACGGCCCGGTCGCCGACCTCCGCCATGACGCCGAGCCGCTGGCCGGGCTCACCGCCCGCGAGGGCGTGTTCTTCGCGATAGGCAACCACGAGTACTACTCGGGCGCCCGCGAGTGGGCCCGGCACATCGACCGGGAGCTCGGCATCCCGGTGCTGGAGAACCGCCACGTCCCGCTCGAGCACTTCGACCTCGTCGGTGTGAACGACCCGGCCGGCGAGGAGTTCGACGACGGACCGGACCTCGCCCGCGCTGTGGCCGGCCGGGACGAACACCGGGCCGCCGTGCTCGTCGCGCACCAGCCGGCGCTCATCCACGACGCCGTCCGGCACGGCATCGACCTCCAGCTCTCCGGCCACACCCACGGCGGCCAGATGTGGCCCGGCAACCTGCTCGCCGCGCTGGCCAACCCGACGCTTGTCGGGCTGGAGCGGTACGGCGACACCCAGCTGTACGTCACCCGCGGCGCGGGCGCCTGGGGCCCGCCGGTGCGGGTCGGCGCCGAAGCCGACATCACCGTCCTGGAACTCCGCTCCCGCTGACGTCCGCCCCGGGCCGTCCCGCGACGGCTCCGGGGTTGTCGTCTAGGGTGCTTCCTCGCAGGGGGTGCGTAACCAGGGAGGGGCGAGTGACCGCTTCGAGCACGGTCGTCTGGGGCCGGGTGGAGCAGCAGGACTTCCGCAGCCGGGTCCGGGGCTGCCTGCTGGGCGGCGCCGTCGGGGACGCGCTCGGCGCCGGGATCGAGTTCCAGTCGCTGGAGGAGATCCGCGCCCGGCACGGCGAGGACGGCGTCACCGACTACGTGCCCGCGTACGGCAGACGCGGCGCGGTCACCGACGACACGCAGATGACGCTGTTCACCGTCGACGGGCTGATACGCGCGCACGTCCGTCGCGACACCGGCGCCTGGCACCCGCCGACGGACGTGCACGCCGCCTATCTGCGCTGGGCCGCCACCCAGCGCGACTGGGGCCCGGACGAGCGCCGGGCGACCGACGGCTGGCTGGCCCGCGAGGAGTGGCTGTACGCGCGCCGGGCCCCGGGCAACGCCTGCCTGACGGGTCTCGCCGACGACCGGATGGGCACCCTGGAGTCGCCGAAGAACCCCGGCTCCAAGGGGTGCGGCACGGTGATGCGGTCGGCGCCGTTCGGGCTGCTCGTGGGGTGGGAGCCGCAGTTGGTGTTCCAGTTGGCGGTGGAGTGCGCGGCGCAGACGCACGGGCATCCGACAGGCGTGCTGTCGGCCGGCGCGTTCGCGGTCATCGTGCACGGTCTGGCCAGGGGCGAGACGATCGACGCGGGCGTGCGGCACGCGCTGGCGCTGCTGGCGACCCGTCCCGACCACCGGGAGACCAGCGACGCGCTCCAGCACGCGCTGGAGGCGGTGCGCAGGGGGACGCCGGGGCCGGAACTGGTGGAGTCCCTCGGCGAGGGCTGGACGGCGGAGGAGTCGCTGGCGATCGGCGTGTACTGCGCGCTGGTCGCCGAGGACGTGCGGCACGGGCTGCTGCTCGCCGTCAACCACGGCGGGGACTCCGACTCCACCGGCTCGATCTGCGGCAACCTGCTGGGCGCGCTGCACGGGGAGACGGCGCTGCCGCCCGGCTGGGTCGCGGAGCTGGAGGGCCGGGCGACGATCCTCCAGCTGGCGGACGACTTCTCGATGGAGATGACGCAGGGCCAGGCGCTGCACGCGCCCGGTTCGCCGGCCGGTTCCGGCGGCTGGCTCGCCCGCTACCCCCGCGCCTGACCTACAGGTACCGCGAGTAGTCGTCGAGCGCGCGCAGCACGGCGGGTTCCGACGCGGCGGGCAGCGCGAGGATCACCTCCGCCGCGCCGAGGTCGCGCAGCCGGGCGAGCTTTCCGGGCGAGGGCTGGACGTAGGCGGGGACGACCTCGGCGTCCGGCGCGTACCGCCGCAGCCGGGGCAGCGTACCGGTGAGTCCGCCGCCGCCGATCGGCATCCAGCCGTCGGCGTGCTCGGCGACATCGGCGAACAGCCGGTCGTCGGCCGCGCCGCCGAGCAGCACCCTCGGCCCGCCCGGCCGCACCGGCTTGGGGTGCGCCTCGCTGGCCTCGACGGAGCAGAACCCGCCCTGGTGGGCGGTGGGTTCGGCGGCCCACAGGGCGCGCATCAGGGCGAGGTGGTCGCGGACCTGGGAGCGCCGGCGGGCCCACTGGACGCCGTGGTCCAGCGCCTCCTCCCGGTTCCACCCGAGCCCCACGCCGAGCGTGAACCGTCCGCCGGACATCCAGTCCAGGGTGGCGACCTGCTTGGCCAGCACGATCGGGTCATGCTGGGCGACGAGGGAGACGGCGGTGCCGAGCACGAGGCGTGTGGTGACGGCCGCCGCGGCGGAGAGCGCCGTCAGCGGGTCGAGGGTGCGGCCGTACTCGCGCGGCAGCGGCCCGCCGCCGGGCGCCGGGCTGCGGCGGCTGACCGGGATGTGGGTGTGTTCCGGCAGGTACAGGCCGCCGAAGCCGCGCTGTTCGAGTTCCTGGGCGAGCCGTACGGGGTGGATGGTCTCGTCGGTGAGGAAGACGCTGGTGGAGATCCGCATCGGGGCCCTTCCGGTCGGCGGGCGGGGGCGCGGGTGGCGCCGCGTGTGGTGTGTGGTCCTCCGTCCGTTCATACGCCAGGGTGTGCTCCGATGTCCCGTAGCCGTACAACGGTGTCCTCGGCAAGTTCCCGACTGTTCTCGACGCCAGGGGGTCCGGCGGAGATGGAACGACGTGACGTACTGAGGTTGACGGCGGGTGCGGTGGGCGGGGCGGGGGCCTGTCTC
>NZ_WMLF01000483.1 GCF_014156695.1 Streptomyces durbertensis
GCCCGGGGCGGAGCCCCGGTTCCGGGAAGGGGCGGGGTTGGGGAGAGGCCCCGCGCCCGGCTCGCGCCGGGCACACAGAATCCGGCCCTGGCCACTTCGGCCCCGGACCGGATTCAATGCGGACGACGTCCGCCGCGAGGAAGGCGCCTCAGGCGCCGCGCCGCTTGGCCGCGTCGTCCTCGTCCTCGTCGTCGTCACTGTTGTACAGCTCGGCGTACCGCGCGTACGGGTCGTCCTCGTCGTCCTCGTACGGATCGCCGTTCGCCGGCCGTTGCGACGTCGTCGCGCCCAGCTCTTCGGCCAGACGCGAGAGGTCAGTCCCGCCACTGTTGTACTTCAGCTGGCGGGCGACCTTCGTCTGCTTGGCCTTGGCCCGGCCGCGCCCCATGGCTCGACCCCCTCAACGACGGGGCTCGACGGCCCCAGAGTCTGACACGCGTTCATGGTGAGAGCGGACCCTCGCTGAGAGTCCGGCTCCTAGAGCTTCAACGGTACCTGCTTCCGCCGCAGTACGGTACGTCGCCCGTGCGACCCGGCAGGTTCCCGCCACGCCCTGTGACCTGTTCTTCGCTGGTCAAAGGCGATTTTACCTTCTTGTCGAGGCGTGCCCCCGGCGGGGTCGTGAAACACGTCTCCCCGACGGGACCGTCACGGCGGGTGACCGGCTTGCCACCCGAACGGTCGGTCCTCGCGCCACACTGTACGCGTTGCCGGCCGTTTCCGTGTCCTGATCCGGGTGCGCCGCCCGCGCGGCGCACCCGGATCACATGTACCGGTTCACTGCGTACCGGTTCACACCCGGGGTCGGGTTCACGCGCGGCCGGCCGCCATGCGCTGCTCGGCGATCCGGTCGGCGGCGGCCGCCGGCGGCACGCCGTCGGTGGCCGCCCGGTCGAAGATCTCCAGCGTGGTGTCGAAGATCTTTGTCGCCTTGGCCTTCGCACGCGCGAAGTCGAAGCCGTGCAGCTCGTCGGCGACCTGGATGACGCCGCCGGCGTTCACCACGTAGTCGGGGGCGTAGAGGATGCCGCGCTCGGCCAGGTCCTTCTCCACTCCCGGGTGCGCCAGCTGGTTGTTCGCCGCGCCGCAGACCGCCTTGGCGGTGAGCACCGGCACGGTGGTGTCGTCGAGCGCGCCGCCGAGCGCGCACGGCGCGTACACGTCGAGGTCGGGGACGCGGATCAGGGCGTCGGTGTCCGCGACGACGTCGACCTGCGGGTGGATCTGCCGCACCCGGCGCACCGACTCCTCCCGCACGTCGGTGACGACGACCTGGGCGCCGTCCTCCACCAGGTGGTTCACCAGGTGGTGGCCGACCTTGCCGACACCGGCCACGCCGACCTTCCGGCCGCGCAGCGTCGGCTCGCCCCACAGCCGCTGGGCGCTGGCCCGCATGCCCTGGAAGACGCCGAACGCGGTCAGCACGGAGGAGTCGCCGGCGCCGCCGTTCTCCGGCGAGCGACCGGTGGTCCAGCGGCATTCGCGGGCGACGACGTCCATGTCCTGGACGTAGGTGCCGACGTCGCAGGCGGTGACGTAGCGGCCGCCCAGCGAGGCCACGAACCGGCCGTAGGCCAGCAGCAGCTCCTCGCTCTTGATCTGCTCGGGGTCACCGATGATGACGGCCTTGCCTCCGCCGTGCTCGAGCCCGGCCATCGCGTTCTTGTACGACATGCCCCGGGCGAGGTTCAGCGCGTCGAGGACGGCGGCCTCCTCGGGGAGCTGCTCGTCGGTGTAGGCGTGGAACCTGGTGCCGCCGAGGGCGGGGCCCAGCGCGGTGGAATGGATCGCGATGACCGCCCTGAGGCCGCTGGCGCGGTCCTGGCAGAGCACGACCTGCTCGTGGCCGCCCTGGTCCGAGTGGAACAGGGTGTGGAGTACTCCGTCGACGCTGGCGGAGTGACGTACGTCAGTCACTGTGGTGACTCCTGTAGTCGCGGGTGGACACCCTCCTGCGGGTGGGGAGGGTCTATGCGCAGCAGGGTACGACCTGGAAGGCGCTTTGTGGCCCTGTCGGCCGGGGCTGTCACCATCGTGAGACCGCGGCTGCGCCGGTAGCCGCCGGAGTGGGAGTGAGGAGGCCGTGTGGCCCCGTCGACGGCGGTGAGTGTGCCGTATCCGGCGTACCTGCGGGTCTACGAGCCGCTGGCCGCCTTCCCCGAGCCGGAGCGTGCCCGCTGGCGGGCCTACGCGGAGCGTCCGGACCTGCCGGGCGCGCAGGACGAGACGCGCGCCGCCCTGGTGCGCCTGACCGCCGTCCCGCCGGTGCTGGTGCAGGAGCGGGAGAGCGGCGACGCCTTTGTGGCCGAGGTCGACGGGGTGCTGTACGTCTGCCCCTGGCGGACGCGGCAGCGCTGCCGGCAGGCGCTCGTCACGGCGGAACGGGAGCTTCCGCCGCCGGTGCTGGAGGCCGCGCTGCCACCGGTGGCGCGCGAGCGCGCCGCGGCGGAGGAGCGGGAGCGGGCGGCGGCCGAGGAGCAGGGCCGGGCGGCGCGGTCGCAGCCGTCGGAGCGGCCCGTGGAGGCCGGCGCGGACGGCAGGGTGTGGATCCGCACCGCCCTGTGGCACGTGCCGATCCGGTGGTTTCTGCTTTTCAGGGATGAAGAGCGGGATTTCGGGAAGACGCCCGACGGTCCACGGCTGCGCTACCGCACGCCGATGGTCCAGGCCAGACGCCGGGTCGCGCGGGCGCTTAAGGTGCTTCGCACGGAACTGGCGGAGGGCCCGCTGGTCGACGGCCTGGTAGACGTGGGCCGCTGGCTGGAGGAGTTCCACCCGCGTTCGCTCGTCGAGCTGGACTACGGCGGGCTGCTGCGGCTCATCCCGGAGGAGCTGCTCGCCGAGGACCACTCGGCGGCGGAGGCCGACGAGGGGCTGGCGGCGCTGCGGGACGGTGACGAGGAGCGCGCGGGCGAGCTCTACGCGAGGTTGGCCGAGCGCTGGCGAGAGGTGCAGCGGCGGCAGCTGGCGAACTAGCCGGCGGCCGGTCCGGCCGGCCGCCGGGGTGCTCGGATCAACCTGTCGATCCGGGGCATTGCCCCCAAGGGGTGATGGATCACACAAAGCCCCCCTTGCTCTCAAGGCAACCCCTCGTGTCAAAATAGGACAAGGGGCCATGGACGGTCTCCTTCCGTCCAACTTGGTTCGGACGCTTCGGCGTTGCCTGACGTACCACCCGTGACACCTCGTCACCTCCGGTGACGGACGGTCATTCGATGGTGACTGTCCGTTATGACATGATTCAACAGTCTTTGTGGAGGTTGTGTGCGGGAGGGTGCAAATCCATCGGTTTGGCCGACGAGGCTGGACAGATGGTGTAGTTGTAGTGCCGAGGACAAGCCGTTCGTCCTATAACCGACTCGACCTGCGTGCGCCATTTCGGGCAACGCGGGTCAAGGTGCAGAATTTAGAGGAAAGAACCGTGATGGTTCGGTTCTCCCGAGGAGGCCGCTCATGACCGCTCGCACCCCTGATGCCGAGCCACTGCTGACTCCGGCTGAGGTTGCCACGATGTTCCGCGTCGACCCGAAGACGGTCACGCGCTGGGCAAAGGCAGGCAAGCTCACGTCGATCCGCACGCTCGGCGGGCACCGCCGCTACCGCGAAGCGGAGGTGCGCGCATTGCTCGCGGGTATCCCGCAGCAGCGCAGCGAGGCCTGACAACCAGGTAGCAGCACAGCAGCACACGACAGGTCGCCGTCCCCATACGGCACTTGATCGTTGATCGCGTCGGACTCCGCCGGGTCCGGCGCGATCTGCGTTGTGGGGGCCTTCGCGTGGCGAGACGCCGCACGCGCCCCTGCCGCGCCCCTGCCGCCTCCCAGCGCCGCGAGGCGCTTGGTGGCGGCCCGCCGCCCGGGCGGCCCTCCGGGCCCCCTTCAGA
>NZ_WMLF01000484.1 GCF_014156695.1 Streptomyces durbertensis
GCCCTCCCCCGTACCGTCCAGCAGCTCCACGGCCGCGGCGAGCGCCTTCCGCACCCCCGTCGCGGTCCGGAAACGGGCCTGCGGATCGGGTTGGAGCAGCGTGCCGAGCACCTGCCACAGCGGTTCCGGCACGCCCTCCGGCGCCCCGGGCACGCCGTGCCGGTACGCCTCGGTCAGCGCCTGGGAGTCCGGCTTGCGCCCGGTGAGCAGATACAGCCCGACCAGGCCGGTGGCGTACAGGTCGGCGGGGAAGTCCGGTTCCGCGCCAAGAAGTTGCTCCGGCGCGAAGTAACCGGGCGTTCCGATGACGTAGTTGGTGTCGGTGAGCCGCGGCTCGCCCTTCCGCATCGAGATCCCGAAGTCCGAGAGCCGCAGATGGGGACGCCCCGAACCCGTGGGCTCCAGCAGCACGTTGGCCGGCTTGATGTCGCGGTGGACGACGTCCTCGGCGTGTACCGCCGTCAGCCCGGCCAGCAGCTGGTCGAGCAGGGCGCACACAAAGAGCGGCGGCAGCGGGCCGTGGTCGGCGATGAGGTGGGCGAGCGAGCCGCCGCGGACCAGGTCCATGGTGAACAGGACCTGGTCGTCGTCGGCGGCCCAACTGGTCGGTGCGAGCACGTGCGGGTGGTCGATCCGCAGCGCCTGCTCGCGGACGAACCGCAGCAGCGTGTGCGCGTCGCCCTGCTGCAGGACCTTCACCGCCACGTAGCGGCGCCGTCGCCGGTCCCAGGCCCGCCAGACCGCGCCGGCACCACCCCGCCCGACCGGGTCCACCAACTCGTAACGGCCCGCGAATACCTCACCCATGCCGCTGCGCCCGTCCTTCCCACACGTCCTTCGCCGGCGGCGGCTCAGGCCTGGTGCGCCTCGTAGTGCCGCACCGCGTCCGACGTCTTCCCCGCACCGTAGACCTTCAGGAACTCGGCCAGCTCCGGGTGGTCCTCGGCCAGCAGGTTCGAGGCGGCGAGCACACCCTGCGCGTCGGAGATCGCCCGCAGCAGCGACTGGATCTCCCGCACCGCCCGCTTGACCGTCGTCTGCTGCCCGGACCCCGGCGCCTGGCCGTTGCCGCTGAGCACGCTCTGCCCGGCCGAACGCCGGATCTCGTCCATCCTCTTCGTGGCCTCGGCGGCGCTCAGATGCCCACCCGCCACCTCCGACGCCAGCTCCTGCAACGCCTGTACACGCTGCACCACCGCCGGGTTCCCGATCTTCGCCCGCTGTCCGCTCATCAGCTGGGAGAGCATCGGCGCCGACAGCCCCAACACGGCCGCCAGCCGCGCCTGGTTCAGCCCCAGGTCCTCGATCAGCCGCCGGAAGAGGGTGCCGAGCGGCTCGCCGTACCAGGCGCTTTGCAGCTCCCTCGCCTTGGCCGTGGCGTCCTGCTGTGCTGCATCCATGGTGTCTCCCCTGAATCTCCCCTGTCCGCTTCGCGACAGCGAACTTGCCGCGCATCCTACGGAGCGTTGATCTCCGGGGCGAGACCCGGTCGGAAATCAGCGCGCGGACCAGGTACCCTGGTGGGGCTACGGGGCCTTAGCTCAGTTGGTAGAGCGCTGTCTTTGCATGGCAGATGTCAGGAGTTCGACTCTCCTAGGCTCCACAGGTTTGCACCCCTTTGAACTGCGGGAACGTGGTCAAAGGGGTGTTTTCTTTTCCGGTCTGCGTGCTGACGTGCCGGCACGGCTGCGCTGCTCGAGCGAGCCTCGTTCCGGGCCTGGGGCAGTCGGAGGTGGGCGGTATCGTCGGGTGTATGCGGGAGCGCTGGCGGGACGAGCGGGCGGCCATGGTCGTGCTGCTGCGGCGTGCTCGGACGGAGCGGCAGGAGCACGAGGCCGTGGCGCGGGTGATGGAGGCCGGCAGTGCGTCGCGCCTGCTCGAAGAAGAGCAGCCGCCGCTGTTCGGCGGTGCCGTGCACGAGGAGCTTTCTGCGGCCCGGGCCGAGCTGGACCGCTGGGCGGAGCAGGGCATCGGGGTGCGCGCGCTGACCGAGCCGGACTATCCGCAGCAGCTGAGCAGTGCGTTTGACGCCCCCGGCCTCGTCTTCACCCGTGGAGAACTGCGTTCCGACGATCCCGGGGTTGCCGTGGTCGGGTCGCGCGACGCCTCGCGGAGTTCTCTCGCTCAGGCTGCTGCACTTGCCGGTGCTCTCGTCGGGCGTGGGCTGAGCGTCGTGTCCGGGCTGGCGTCGGGGATCGATACCGCCGCCATGGAGGCCGCGCTTGGTGCGGGCGGACGTGCGGTCGGTGTGATCGGCACCGGTGTCTATCACCCTTATCCGCCGGAGAATCTTGCCCTGCACCGTCGAGTGGTGGCCTCGGGGCTGGTCCTGTCGCCGTTCTGGCCGGAGGTTCCGCCGTCGAAGACGACCTTCCCGCGGCGGAACGGCACGATGTCGGCGTACTGCCTGGCCACGGTGATCGTGGCTGCGGGGCCGCGCAGTGGTACGCGCATCCAGGCCCGTAAGGCCGTCGAGCACGGCCGCCCGGTGATTCTGCTGCGCTCGGTCCTCGAAGGAAACGACTGGGCGCGTGAGCTGGTGGACCGGCCTGATGTGCACGTTGCCGAAGGCGTCGAGGAGGCTCTGGCACTGCTGGACGGCATCGTGCGCCGCCCGGCGGATGTGGACCAGTTGCTGCGTGGCCTTGTCGACCTGCCGTGACGGGGGACACCGGCGACGCGAGGGCGATTCGGGCGGCCGAGATCATTACCCGCACTCGGTTCACCGATCACTTCCTGGCCCCGGTCCGCGCCGCTCCCGGCATCTGTGAGGTGTGTGCGTTACCCATGGCCGCAGGCAGTGCGCTGTGCGCCGCCTGCGCGGCGCATCGTCGGCAGGCCCAGGAACGCGGCGCGGTGGCGGCTGACGAGGTCGTCTTCATCGCGTACTCCATCGCGGGCAGCCAGTCCGACTGGGACATGCACCGCTACAAGACGACCTCACCTGGCCCGGCCGATCCCTCGTGGATGCGCACGGCGGGCCTCGCCGCGCACTTCGGCCTGATGCACCGCGGATGCCTGGACGCCGGCCGGCACGGGCCGGCCCACGCGTTCGCCGTGGTGCCCTCCCTGGGAGGCCGTCCGCTACCGCATCCGCTGGAGAGCCTCTCGGCGTACCTGCTCCCCGGACTCCCGGCTGTCCCGCTGTCCGCTGCGGCCAACGGGCGCGGGCAGGGCGACCGTGACCAGCGCCGCGTGTTCCGCCCCGACTTCCTTGTCGTGCCGGATCGCGAGGCGGTGCACGGCCGGCACATCGTGCTCGTCGACGACACCTGGGTGACCGCAGCCACCTCCAGTCCGCCGCGGCGGCCCTGCGGAGAGCGGGCGCGGCGCGTGTCACGGGTCTCGTGCTCGCCCGCCGCCTGCGTCCCTACTGGGGGACCAACGCCGACTTCATGGCCGGGCGGCTCGTCCGGCCCTACGACGTCGCGAGGTGCCCGGTAGGCGACCACGTAGTCCGGTCCGAGTAGGGGACCTCGTGGCGGGTGTCGTGTGCCGGCGCTGTTTCAGAGGGGTCTGAGGTGGCTGGTGAGGCGGCCGTTCCGGAACAGGTGGAAGGTGAGTGCCGGCGGGGCCTGGTGGGTTTTCCAGGAGTCGTCGGGACCTTGTTCCCATGGGAGCAGCGCGGTGCTGGCGATGCCCGGCGCGCAGAGCAGCGGGCGGCCGGCGAAGGACGTCGTGGCGGCGGTGTGGGCGTGGCCGCAGAGGACGGCCACGACCTGCGGGTGGCGGGCGAGGACGCCCGCCAGGGCCTGGGGTTCGCGTAGACCGATCCGGTCGAGGTAGGGCAGCCCGAGCGGCACCGGGGGGTGGTGGAGGGCGACGAAGGCCGGCT
>NZ_WMLF01000485.1 GCF_014156695.1 Streptomyces durbertensis
GGGGGAGTGGTCATGGCCGTCAACCTTTCGCCGGGAGTGTCAGTCACGTCGGGGAGAGGCGAGGGCCCTTCCGGGCGGCCCGTTCCCTTCCGACAACCACCAAGCTACGGGCCCTTGCGGCCAGGTTCTGTCCGCAAGACTGCGGGGCGTCGGGTTGAACGCTCACCGCAAGGCGGCGGGGGCCCGGTGGTGCCCGTCGCGGGACGGGCGCCACCGGGGAGGGCCGGGGCCCGGGTCAGCCCATGGCCTTGTGGCCGTCGATCGTCTCGCGGATGACGTCGGCGTGGCCGGCGTGGCGCGCCGCCTCCTCGATGAGGTGCAGCAGCGCCCAGCGCCAGGAGCGCGGGCCGCCCTTGCCCCAGGGGGCGTCGGGAAGCACGAACGTGTCATTCAGCGACGGCAGTTCACGGACGGCCTTCTCGGTCTCCGCCGCCGCTTGGTCGTAGCGGTCGAGCAGGACGGCGACGGTCTCGTCCTCGGCCGGGACAAAGCTCGCGGCGTGCATCTCGAACGACGCCGGGTCCTCGTAGTCCGGCCTCGTGCCGTCGCGCATCGTCGCCAACCAGCCGGTCTCCACGGTCGTGAGGTGCTTGATGAGGCCGGCGAGGGAGAGTTCGCTTGCGCTGGGTGTGCTGCGGGCCTGCTCCTCGGTCAGGCCTTCCACCGCCTGGCGGAAGGCGGCGCGCTGGCTGGCCAGGGCGGCGAGCAGGGCGCCGCGCTCGTCACCGTGGACCTCGGGGGGAGTGGTCATGGTTCCTCAACCTTTCGCCGCGTGAATGAGTCCGTTACGGGAGGAGGTCGGCCCCCGGCGGGGCCTGTCCCTTCCGACGAACACCAAGCTATGAACCCTTCCGGTCAGGTTCTGTCCGCAGTGCGCGCCGGGTGTCACGGCCTTCGCTGATCAACTTTGACGTGCCGCTCCTAGACTGGCGTCGCGACGGCCCGGCCCGGACGAGGAGCCGGTGCCGATCCGCGCAGGAGAAGGGAGAGGACGTGTCGGCGATCCGACTGCTCGTGCTCGGCGCCGTCCGGCAGCACGGCCGCGCCCACGGCTACATGATCCGCAACGACCTGGAGTTCTGGGGCGCCCACGAGTGGTCCAACGCCAAGCCCGGGTCGATCTACCACGCGCTGAAGCAGCTCAACAAGCAGGGACTGCTGCACGCCCACGAGACGGCCCCCAGCCCCGCCGGCGGTCCGCCGCGCACCGAGTACGAGCTGACCGACGCCGGCCACGCCGAGTTCCTGCGGCTGCTGCGCCACTCGCTCACCGCCATCGACGAGAAGCCGGACGTGCTGACCTCCGCCGTGGGCTTCATCGTCGACCTGCCCCGCCAGGAGGCCGTCGAGTTGCTGCGCAAGCGGGTCGCCGACCTGGAGGCGTGGCGCGCGGAGGTCACCGCGTACTGGGCGCCGGAGGGCGCCCCGCAGGAGTGGGGGCACATCGGCGAGATCATGCGCCTGTGGGTGCACAACTCCGACGCGGGCGCCGAGTGGACGCGCGGCCTGATCTCCCGCCTGGAGGCGGGGGCGTACGTGATGGCCGGCGAGGGCGAACGGGACCTCCAGGTCCTGCCGGAGGGCACGGACAACCCGTTCGCAGCCGACTGAGCCTTACCGGCCTCCGGCTACGCGCTGCTGGTCGACAGCTTCGCGGCGAACGCCAGGAACGCCGCGCCGGCCGCCGCCGAGGCGCCCGCCTGGAGCCGCTGCCGACGGCGGAACGCCGCCGCGAGCCGGCTGCCGCTGAAGATCAGCAGCGACAGGTAGGACAGGCTGAACAGCTGCGCCCACAGGCCGAGCGCCAGGAACGTCAGCGCCGGGTACGGGTACGCCGGGTCGACGAACTGCACGAAGAACGAGACGAAGAAAAGGATCGCCTTCGGGTTCAGCAGCGACGCCAGCAGCGCCCGCCGGAACGGCCGCTCGCCGATGGCCCGCTCCGGCGCACCGTCCGCGCTCACCGCCTGCGTCGCCTCCACCCGCTGGTGGCGACGGCGCCACAGCGTCCACGCGCCGCGCAGCATGCCGATCGCCAGCCAGGTCAGATAGCCGGCACCGACGAACTTGATCACGGCGAACGCCGTCGGGCTCGCCTGGAGGAGCGAGGCCACGCCACCGGCGGACAGTGCCATCAGCACCGCGTCCCCGCAGAACACCCCGCCGGCGGCCTGGTACCCGGCGCGCACGCCGCGACGGGCGGCGACGGAGACGACGTAGAGCGAGTTCGGCCCCGGCAGCAGAATGATCAGCGCCAGGCCCACCAGATAGGTGGGGAGATCGGTGATTCCCAGCATGGCGGAGAGCTTCGCACACCGCGTTGTAAGGACCGTAACCCGTTTTGCCATCCGGACACCGGCTAGCCTCGAACCGACCACCGGGGAAGGCAGAAGGTAGGGGGAGCAATGGCAGTTGTGGTGTTCGCGGTCGGGACCATGTTCCTGGCACTGGCCGTCGGGGCGCGGGCAGGGCGGCGGCGTGACGGGCTGACCCCGTTCCAGCGCTGGGTCACCGACCACCGCACCGCGTTCTGCGCCGCCTACGGGGCGCTTCTCGGAGCGCTCGCCGCGGCGACCACCGGCAACGCCTGGTACCTGCTCGCCGGTACGGGCGCGGCGGCGGTGACGTGGACGGTCGTCCCACGGGCCGCCGCGCGGCTGCGCCGCCGGCACGGCTGAACGCCCGACCCGGCCGGCGCGGCAGCGCTTGCACCTGACGCGGCGTGAGGGGGCAGCGTGGGTGTCGACACCCGAGAAGGGACGGAAGCGGACATGAGCTACACGGTCGGCCAGGTGGCCGCGCTGTCCGGCACCACCGTGCGCACGCTGCACCACTACGACCAGATCGGACTCCTGGTGCCCGGCGGACGCAGTCACGCCGGGCACCGCCGCTACGACGAGACGGACCTCGACCGGCTGCAGCAGATCCTCTTCTACCGGGAGCTGGGCTTCCCGCTGGACGAGGTGCGGCCGCTGCTCGACGACCCGGACGTCGACCCGCGCGAGGCGCTGCGCCGCCAGCACCGCGTGCTGACCGAGCGGATCGAGAAGCTGACGAAGATGGCCGCCGCCGTCCAACGGAACCTGGAGGCGAAGAGGATGGGCATCAACCTGACCCCGGAGGAGAAGTTCGAGGTCTTCGGCGACCACGACCCCGAGCAGTACGCGGACGAGGTCGAGCAGCGCTGGGGGGACACCGAGGCGTACCGGGAGAGCCGGCGGCGCGCCGCCTCCTACACCAAGGAGGACTGGAAGCGGATCACGGCCGAGGGCGACCGGATCAACCGGGGCTTCGCCGCGCTGCTGGCCGCCGGCACCCCGGCCGACTCCGCCGAGGCGCGGGACCTCGCCGAGCAGCACCGGGCCTGGATCTCGCGGAACCACTACGAGTGCGGCTACGAGATGCAGCGCTGCCTGGGCGAGATGTACGTGAGCGACGAGCGCTTCACGGCGACGTACGACGCGATCGCCCCCGGCCTGGCGGTCTACCTCCGCGACGCGATCACCGCCAACGCCGACCGGCGGCAGGAGAGGCCCGGCGCCTGAGCCGGCGGACGCCGGGACGCGCCTCGCCGGGCACCACCCATGACGGGAGGGGCGGTGCCCACCGGCGTGCGCGCGCCCGGCGCACCCTCGGAGCCAGCGGCGCACCCCCCGGGGCCCGCGGCGCGCCACCGGAGCCCCGGGCGCACCCCGCGGTCGAGGGGCGTGTCTGCGGGCGGTATCCTGACGGGCTCTGGTCGGTGTGCCGACTGCCGGGCGCCGCCCGTCGAGCGTTCACCGGATCGTGTGACGTTGGTCTCGAACTCCCGCCCCGGCGGGGCGGAACGGCGA
>NZ_WMLF01000486.1 GCF_014156695.1 Streptomyces durbertensis
GGGCGGGGGCCTCCCGGGAGGAACAGTGTGAGGCGAGCACGTCGAACCACGGGGAACCTTGGGGGGTTCTGTGCGGCAGGGGGGATTAGCCAGTCCGGTCACGCCGGCGCACGGGCGCCCGGCGAACGGGACGGTCCGTCAGCCGGCGGTCGACTGGGAGCAGCGGTACCGCCGTACCGTGATCATCGGGGACGCCGTGGCCACCGCGATCGTGGTGGCGGCGATCGGCGGCTTCTTCGGGGCCCGGGACGCGGCCGACTGGCACGAGAAGTGGGGGATTCTCGCTTTCGGCACCGAGTTGCTGGTGCTGGGCTCACTCGCGGTGAACCGTTCGTGGGCACCGACTGTTCTCGGCCAGGGCGCCGAGGAGTTCCGTCGACTCGGACGCTCGCTTTTCACGGCGACCGTCATCCTCGCGCTCGGCGGAATCGCCCTCACCTCGCACAACGTCAAACTCTGGATATTCGTCGCGGTACCCGCGATCGCGCTGGTCACCATGACCGTGCGGTATCTGCTCCGCCTGAGGCTGCACCGACGGCGGCAGGACGGGCGGTGCCTGCGGCCGGTGCTCGCCGCCGGGAGCCCGGCCACCGTGCGCGACCTGATCAGCCGCACCCGCAAGTTCCCGCACCTCGGCTGGCGGGTGGACGCGGTCTGCACGGCGGACGGCCGCTGGCTCGACGGTGACCGGCTGGACGGGGTGCCGGTCGTCGGCCGGCTGACGGACGTCGCGGGCCATGTCCGCCGCGACGGCTACCGGGTGGTCGCCATCACGCCGGATCCGCACTGGTCGCCGGAGCGGTTGCAGCGGCTGGCGTGGAACCTCGAGGGCAGCGACGCCGAGATGGTGGTGGCGCCCGTGCTGATGGAGGTGGCGGGCCCCCGGCTGCACGTCGACGCGGTGCTCGGGATACCGCTGCTGCGGGTCAGCATGCCGGCCTTCACCGGCGGCCGCAGAGCGGTCAAGGAGGTGGTCGACCGGCTGGGCGCGGCCGCGCTGCTCCTCCTGTTCGCGCCGCTGATGGTGTGCGTCGCGCTGCTTGTGGCGCTGGACTCCCGGGGCGGGGTGCTGTACCGGCAGCGCAGGGTCGGCAAGGACGGTCGCGAGTTCACCATTCTCAAGTTCCGCACGATGGTCGCCGGCGCCGACCGGGCGCGCGCCGAACTGGCCGCCCTCAACGAGGGCGCGGGACCCCTGTTCAAGCTGCGCCGGGATCCGCGGGTGACCCGGGTGGGGGCGGTGCTGCGCCGCTACTCGGTCGACGAACTCCCGCAGCTGCTCAACGTGCTCACCGGGTCGATGTCCCTGGTCGGTCCGCGGCCCCCGCTGCCGGAGGAGTCCGCCTCCTACGGTCCCGACATCCGGCGGCGGCTGCTGGTCAAGCCCGGGCTCACCGGGCTGTGGCAGATCAGCGGGCGCAGCGACCTGTCGTGGGAGGAAGCGGTCCGGCTCGACCTGCGGTACGTGGAGGACTGGTCGCTCGCCCTGGACGCGGTGATCCTCTGGAAGACGCTGCGTGCGGTGCTGCACGGGCAGGGGGCCTACTGATGACAACGCGGGGGTCGACTTCGGCCGGCGCGCGGACCGCGGGCCCACGGGCCTGCCTTGCGGGGAGGAACCGGTCGTGAGGATCAGCGTGTTCGGGCTCGGCTACGTGGGCTGCGTGTCGGCCGCGTGCCTGGCCAGCATGGGTCACGAGGTCGTCGGGGTGGACGTGAACCCGGTGAAGGTCGACCTGGTGAACAAGGGCAGGGCGCCGGTGGTCGAGGAGCGGATCGGCGAGCTGATCGCCGACGTGGTGCGAAGCGGCGCGTTACGCGCCACCGGCGACGTGCGCGAGGCGGTCGGCGCCAGCGAGGTCTCGCTGGTCTGCGTCGGGACGCCGTCGGAACCGGACGGCGGTCTGTGCACGACGTACCTGGAGCGGGTCACCGAGCAGATCGGCGCGGCCCTGGCCGAGCGGGGCGGGCGGCACACGGTGGTGTTCCGCAGCACCATGCTCCCGGGCACCTGCCTGAACCTGCTGGTGCCGATCCTGGAGAAGTACGTCGGCGGCACGGCCGGGGTGGACGTCGGTGTGGCGGTCAACCCGGAGTTCCTGCGTGAGGGCACCAGCGTGCGGGACTTCTTCGACCCGCCGAAGACCGTCATAGGCGAGCTGGACCCGGCGAGCGGCGACACGGTGGCGGCGCTGTACGACGGCCTGCCGGGCGAGGTGTTCCGGGTGCCGGTCCCGACGGCCGAGGCGATCAAGTACGCGGACAACGCGTTCCACGGCCTGAAGATCGGCTTCGCGAACGAGCTGGGCGCGGTGTGCCAGGCGCTCGGGGTGGACTCGCACCAGGTGATGGACGTGTTCCTCGCCGACCGCAAGCTGAACATCAGCCCCGCCTACCTGCGACCCGGCTTCGCCTTCGGCGGGTCGTGCCTGCCGAAGGACCTCCGCAGCCTGGTCCACGCGGCGCGGCGGGCCAACATCTCCGTTCCCATCCTCGCGCACGTGCTGCCCTCCAACGCCGAGCATCTGCAGCGCGCGGTGGAGTTGGTCGAGCGCACCGGGAAGCGCCGGGTGGGCCTGTTCGGGCTGTCCTTCAAACCGGGCACCGACGACCTGCGGGAGAGCCCGCTGGTGGAGCTGGCGGAGCGGCTCTTCGGCAAGGGGTACGACCTGCGGATCCACGACGCGAACGTGAACCTGTCCCGGCTGCTCGGCGCGAACCGCGAGTACATCGAGACCCGGCTGCCGCACCTCGCACGGCTCCTCGCGGACTCCGTGGACGAGGTGGTCGAGCACGCCGAGGTGTGCCTGATCGGGACCAGGGATCCGGCGGTGCTCTCGGCCCTGCCGCACGGCGGCGACCAGGTCGTCGTCGATCTTGTCCGCCTTCCCGACGCCGAGGCGCGCCGGGCCGAACGGGGGTACGTGGGTCTTGCCTGGTGAAGCGACCGGCGGCGGCCGTCGGGGTCGTCGCGCTCTGGTCCTGGTGGAGAACCTGTCGGTGCCGTTCGACCGGCGCGTCTGGCAGGAGTGCACGACGCTGCGCGACGCGGGCTGGGAGGTGCACGTCATCTGCCCGCGGGGGACAAAGCGGGACACGGAGTCGGAAGTGGTGATCGACGGGGTGCGGATCCACCGCTACCCGTTGCGTGCGGCCACCGGAGGGCCGGCGGGCTACCCGCGCGAGTACGGGTCGGCGTTGTGGCACACGTTCCGGCTGGCCAGGAAGGTCGGCCCGGTCCACGTGGTCCACGCCTGCAACCCGCCCGACCTGCTGTTCCTTCCGGCGCTGTGGCTCAAACGGCGGGGAGCGCGGTTTGTCTTCGATCAGCACGACCTGGTCCCCGAGCTGTACCTCTCCCGGTTCGGCCGCGGTGAGGACCTGCTCTACCGGGCGGTGTGCTTGCTGGAGAAGCTGACCTACCGGGCCGCCGACGTCGTGCTCGCCACCAACGAGAGCTACCGGGACGTCGCGGTGCGCCGCGGCGGCCGCCGGCCGGAGGACGTCTTTGTGGTGCGCAGCGCGCCGGACGTCAGCCGGTTCCACCCGGTCCCGCCCGAGCCGGAGTTGAAGCGCGGCAGGCCGCATCTGCTGTGCTACCTGGGCGTGATGGGCCCGCAGGACGGCGTCGACTACGCCCTGCGCGCCCTGGCGAGGCTGCGCGACGAGGTCGGGCGGACCGACTGGCACGCGGTGTTCGTCGGCGCCGGCGACACCTTCGACGAGATGGTGGAGCTGTCCCGCCGGCTCGGGCTCGAAGAGCACGTCGAGTTCACCGGGCGCATACCGGACGCGGATCTGGTGCGCTACCTGTCCACCGC
>NZ_WMLF01000487.1 GCF_014156695.1 Streptomyces durbertensis
AGAAGTGGGACGCCTTCCAGCGTCACCTAGACGCCTCGGCCGCCGAAGGCCCCCACACCACCCGCCT
Source organism: Streptomyces durbertensis (assembly GCF_014156695.1). Lineage (GTDB taxonomy): Bacteria > Actinomycetota > Actinomycetes > Streptomycetales > Streptomycetaceae > Streptomyces > Streptomyces durbertensis. The sequence goes on from NZ_WMLF01000487.1 coordinate 68, forward strand.
CGCCGTCAACTACCTCAGCACCACCGGCGGCGACCTCATCCCCTCCCCGCGCCGCTACGCCGAGTACCTGAACCCGCGCCTCTCCGCCCGCCTCACCGACGAGCACCGGCGCGGCGCCCGCCCCCACTACGGCGCACTCCTACTCGACTTCGCCGACACCGTCACCCCCGGCCTCGTCCAGCACGTCTACCAGCTCAACGACTTCCCCACCTGATTGCTTCCGTCAGCCGACGCCGGGGTCCTCCGGTGGTCTGCGGGGAGAGATCAGAGGGGCGGCGCCGAAACGGCGCCGGCGTCGGCCGTACTCGGCGACGGCCTGCCACAGGTCGCGCCGGTCGACGTCCGGCCAGCAGTGGGGGGTGAAGTACAGCTCGGCGTAAGCGGCCTGCCAGGGAAGGAAGTTGGAGGTGCGCTGTTCGTCGCCGGTGCGCCACAGCAGGTCGACGTCCGGCATGTCGGGGTGGGGCAGATGGCGGGCGAAGTCGTCCTCGCCGATGAGATCGGGGTCCACGTCGCCCGCCCGGGCCGCCCGGGCGAGGGCCGCGGCGGCGCGGGTGACCTCGTCGCGGCCGCCGTAGTCGAGGCACACGGTGAGAATCAGTCCGGTGCGGGAACGGGTCCGCCGTTCCTCCCTGTCGATGGCCTCTACCACGTCCTCGGGAAGCCGGTCGCACCGCCCCAACCACCGCTGGCGTACGTCGAGTTCACGGACAGGGCCCTCGTCGACCTCGCGCCTGACCCCTTCCATGATCGTCTTGATCTCCTCGCCGTCGCGCTTCCAGTTCTCCGTGGAGAACGCGTAGAGGGTGAGGTGGCGCAGGCCGATCTCCAGGGCGCCGTAGACCATCTCGTACGCGGCGGCGGTGCCGGCGCGGTGGCCTTCGGAGCGTGGCAGGCCGCGCTCCTCGGCCCAGCGGCCGTTGCCGTCCATGATGATCGCGACGTGGGCGGGCATCCGGTCGGCGGCGATCCGAGGGGGCCGGACACCCTCGGTGTGCGGCGGCGGGGGCCGCAGGGCGGTCGCCTCGGCCACCGGGCCCTGCCCGTCCTCGCGCGACGTCACGGGTCCGCGCGGCCGGGGCACGGTCAGCGGCCGGGGCACGCTCAGCGGTGTCAGGCTCCACGCGAGGCGGGAGCGGACGTGTGCGGGGACGAGGACGCGGCCGCGCGCGGCGAGGGACGGCGCCGGGGAGCGCGTGAGCAGGGCGGGTCCGGCCGCGTCGACGGCGTCAAGCTGGGCGCGGAGCAGGCGTGCGGCCGTGTCGAGCACGGTGGCGGCGCCCGGGTGCATGCCCCGTGTCATGGCGGGCCTGGTCAGCCATCGGCGGGCCAGCGCCGTCGCTTCGCCGACCACCGCCGCCACGGCGGGGCTCCAGTGCCGCGCCCGCAGGTCGTCCTCGGCTCCGGGCCGGGCGTCCAGGGCCTCGTGCGGCAGGAGCAGCAGCCCCTGGGCGAGGTCGGCTCCGAGGTCGGTGAGCAGGTCGGTGAGCTGGGCGCCGTTGACAAAATGCTCGTAGTCGCGGCGCCGCTCCAGCCTGAGCGTCATCGGCGCTCCGACCTGCTCGAACAGGTGGCGGACCTGGTCCACCCAGGGCACGATCCCCTCGTTGCTCCACTCCCGCCACTCGGCCCAGTCGGCGAAGCTCCGGCCCCGGGTGTCCTCCCGGGCGCCGATCATGGCGCCTCGCAGACCGGACAGGTCCAGCCGCCAGCGCAGGGCGGTGTCGACGAGGGCGTGCCGGACCGGGTCCGTGCTCGTGCCGGCCGCCAGGTCGCGCCGCAGGGCCTCCGTCCACGCCTCGACGCGGCGGGCGCGCTCGGCCGGCTCCACGTCCCGCCGGTCGGCCAGGTCGTCCAGCACGCTCGCCGCCGCCCACAGCGCCCACCCGGCCGGACGCAGCACCGCCGGCATCAGCCGGATGAGGGCGTGGATCCCGGGATCGTGCCGCCGTGTGGTGCGCCGGCACAGCCGGTACGCCTCCCGCAGGGCCGGATCGCCACCGGTGAGCGACCGCGCGGTGGCTCGCCCCCGCGGCACTCGCGTGACCGTGTCGGGCTCCGCCGTCGTGGGCTGTGGTGTGGTTCGTATGGTTCGCATGGGGGCGACGGGACCTCAGCGTGCTTCCTTGTCGGACGCCGCGGCCGACGGCGTGACGGGCGGCGGCGTGCTGGCCGGCGACGTGACGGCCGCCCGGCGCGGGGCGGGAACGACCGCCGTGCCGCCGCCCGGCCCGGGCGGCGGGGCCTCGACGCTCGGCGGCAGGGCGCCGTGCGCGAGGAAGCCGCGCGTGCTGTGCCGGAAACCCACCAGCGCGAGCGCCGACGCCGCCGCGAACCAGCTGAGCTGGATGGCCAGGTAGCCGGGCAGCGGGCTCGTCGAGAACCCGGCCGCCGTACTCGCCTGCATGGCCCCGTAGGACGGCAGGAAGCGCATGACGGGAGTGTCGGCACCGGAGCTGCTGATGGGGTTCTGCAACGCCAGGTCGATGATGCTGGTCATCACGATCGCGAACATGCCCTCCACCTCCCGGCGCAGCAGGCAGCCGAACCCGACGCCGAGCGCGCCGTAGGTCATACCGGCGCAGAACAGCGCCTCGGCGAGCAGCAGCGGCTGCCGGGGCGACCACGTCAGGCAGGCGACGGCGGTTGCGTAGCCGGCGACCGCCGCCGAGACCAGCGCCAGCGCGGTGACCTTGGCCAGCACCAGGTGGGCGCGCGGATAGCCAGCCATGGCCAGCCGCCGGTCGAAGCCGCTGCCCGAGAACGTGGCGGCGAACATCATGAAGCCGGTGATGAGCGTGACGGCGTTCAACGCGCCGCTGATCGCCGTGAGTTCGTTGCCGCGCGGGGCCAGGACCTCCCCGGTCGCGCGGAGTTGCATCTCGGCCGGGGCGTCGGGCATCGAGAAGTACGCCAGCAGCGTCCACACCGGGACAAAAAGCACCACCAGGACCATGGCAAACCGGTTGCGGCCGTGCTCGACGAGCGTGAAACGGGTCGCGACCGCAAACCGAGTCAGATGAAACCTCACGCCGCGGCCCCCGCCTCTCCCGGCCCCTCCGGGCGGAGCCGCCCGCCGTCGAGCCGCCACAGCCGGTCCAGCCGTTCCGCGTCGTACGCCAGATGCGAGACGACCAGGACCGAGCGCCCCGCGTCCCGCAGCCGCCCGGCCAGGTCCCAGAAGCGCTGGTAGGTGTCCCAGTCGAAGCCCTGGTACGGCTCGTCCAGCAGAAGCACCTGCGGATCGTGCATGAGCGCCAGCGTCACGTTCAGCTTCTGCCGCGTCCCGCCGCTGAGCACCCCCGCCCGCTCGTCGGCGTACTCGGTGAAGCCCAGCACGTCCATGATCTCCTCGGCGTACCGGACATCGGGCAGGCGGTACGCCGTCTGGAAATAGCTCAGATGCTGCCGGACGGTCAGCGCGTTGTTCAGCACCACGTGCTGCGGGCAGTACCCGAACCGGCCGCCGTGCCGGACCGTGCCGCGCGTCGGCCGCAACTCACCGGACAGCACCCTCAACAGCGTCGACTTCCCGGCCCCGTTCTCCCCCACGATCCCGCACAAGGTCCCGGCCCGAAGCCGCAGATCCACACCCCGCAGCACCAGGCGGCGCCGCCGATACGCGTGATGAACGTCCGTGACCTCCAAACCCATCCTCCCCCGGCTGGACCCGACCAGACCGTCACCGAACGGCCTAACGATCAAGCCCTGCGCCGGACACGGGCACGCCGGACGCACCCCGCCCCGGCC
>NZ_WMLF01000488.1 GCF_014156695.1 Streptomyces durbertensis
GCGCAGGCGGTCAGCACGGCCGGACGCGCGGCTCCCGTACGGGAACGCACGGAAGCGCTGTCACCATACGGCACAGTGGACTAGACAACGAAAGCAGATGCGTCGCAGATCACAGGTAAAGCTCCGCCATGAGTAAGTAAATCGCAGGTAAACCAACTGTCTTGGATGCGATTCCTTGGGGTGGTTCCGGGGTCGCACCGGATATCGGACGCTCCCTGCGTGCTGTTCCTGTCAGCGGACGGCGCGAGCCCCACGCCGCCCGGGGCCCGTCCGGAGCCGGGCTCCGCCCCACCCCGCGAGGCTTCCGGCCCGCTCGCCCGCACCCCGTCGGCCCCGGTCGGACTACCATCAGCCCATGACCCGCGTACTGCTCGCTGAGGATGACAACTCGATCTCGGAGCCGCTCGCCCGCGCCCTCCGGCGCGAGGGATACGACGTCGAGGTGCGCGAGGACGGGCCCGGCGCGCTGGAGACCGCGCTGCACGGCGAGATCGACCTCGTGGTGCTCGACCTCGGGCTGCCGGGCATGGACGGCCTGGAGGTCTGCCGCCGGATGCGCACCGCCGGTTGCGCCTTCCCGGTACTGGTGCTCACCGCCCGCGCCGACGAGGTCGACACCGTGGTCGGCCTCGACGCCGGCGCCGACGACTACGTCACCAAGCCCTTCCGCCTCGCCGAGCTGCTGGCCCGCGTCCGGGCGCTGCTGCGCCGCGGCACCGCCGAGGCCGCCCAGCCCCCCGCCACCCACGGCGTCCGCATCGACGTCGACTCCCACCGCGCCTGGATGGGCGAGGAGGAGCTCCAGCTCACCGCCAAGGAGTTCGACCTGCTGCGGGTCCTCGTCCGCGACGCCGGCCGGGTCGTCACCCGCGACCAGCTGATGCGCGAGGTCTGGGACACCACGTGGTGGTCCTCCACCAAGACGCTCGACATGCACATCTCCTGGCTGCGGAAGAAGCTCGGCGACGACGCGGCCAACCCCCGCTACATCGCCACCGTCCGAGGCGTCGGCTTCCGCTTCGAGAAGAGCTGACCGGGAGCTGGCCGAGAGCTGACCGAGGGCTGGCCGAGAGCCGACCCGGAGCTGGCCGAGAGCCGATCGACAAGAGCTGACGAGCGAGACGAGACCCCAGCCGGATGCGCCGCAGACTGATCAACTCCACCCTGGCCGTGGTGCTCTTCGTGATCGCCGTCTTCGGTGTCTCGCTGCTCATCGTGGAGACCCGCGCGATCGAGCGGAACGCCATCGACAGCGCCCGCTCCGACGCCGCCCGCATCGTCGCCGTCGTGGAGGCCCGGCTGGCCGCCGGCGAGACCGTCACCGCCCACACGATGCGCAGCGCCGTCCCGCACGACCGCTACGTGCGGGTCGACGTGCCCGACCAGCCCGCCTTCGCGCTCGGCGACAAACCCGACGGCGGGGTCATCGAGGCCCGCCAGACCGGCTCGCACGGCGAACTGGTCACCGTCCAGCAGTCGCGCAGCGTCATCACCGACGAGGTCGGCCGGATACTCGTGATCGTGCTGGTCGTCGGGCTGGTCACGGTCGCCGCCGCCACGCTGCTCGCCGTCGGCCAGGCCCGCAAGGTGGCCGCGCCGCTCACCGACCTCGCCGAGACCGCCGAACGGCTCGGCTCCGGCGACCCCCGCCCCCGGCACCGCCGCTACGGCGTGCCCGAGCTCGACCGGGTCGCCGACGTGCTCGACACCAGCGCCGAACGCATCGCCCGCATGCTCACCGCCGAACGCCGACTCGCCGCCGACGCCTCCCACCAGCTCCGCACCCCGCTCACCGCGCTGTCCATGCGGCTGGAGGAGATCGTCGAGACCGCCGACAGCGAACCCGACGCCGTCCGCGAGGAGGCCGGCATCGCGCTCGCCCAGGTGGAACGGCTCACCGAGGTCGTCGAACGGCTGCTTACCAACTCCCGCGACCGCCGCTCCGACTCGGCGATCACCTTCGACCTCGACGAGGTCGTACTCCAGCAGGTCGAGGAGTGGCGGCCCGCCTACCGGGGCGCGGGCCGGGCGATTGTGCACTCCGGACGCCCCGGGCTCAAGGCCGTCGGCACGCCGGGCGCGGTCGCCACCGTCCTGGCCACCCTGGTGGAGAACTCCCTGATGCACGGCGGCGGCACGGTCGCGCTGCGCACCCGCATCGCCGGCAACCAGGTGGTCGTGGAGGTCGCCGACGAGGGACCCGGCGTCGACCCGGCGCTCGGCTCCCGGGTCTTCGAGCGGACCGTCTCCGGCCGCAACTCAACCGGGCTCGGGCTCGCCGTCGCCCGCGACCTCGCCGAGGCCGACGGAGGCCGGCTGGAACTACTTCAGCAGCACCCGGCGGTCTTCGCGCTGTTCCTCACGCGGGAGGCCGAGCAGTCGTCCGGCTGACGACTCGGGCGGCGTCCGGAAGACCCAGGTCCGGAACGACCAGAAGCGGAAGGCCGAGGCGACACCCAGCCCGACCACGTTCTTCGCGATGTTGTCCGCCAGCGGCGAGGTGAAGCCCAGCGCGTAGTGCGAGATCGCCAGGATCCCGTTCTCGATCACCATGCCGAAGCCGCTGAACACCATGAAGAGCACGACCTCGCGCCGCACCCGGTCCTTGTCGGCGTGCCGGTACGTCCAGTAGCGGTGCCCGACGTAGTTGCAGCAGATCGCGGCGGCGGTGGCGATCACACCCGAGCGCACGCTGGCCAGCTGGAAGGTGTGCAGACACAGGTTGAACACCGCGACGCTCACCAGGAAACCGAACCCGCCGACGGCGCCGAACCGGCTCAGCTCCCGCGCCAGCCGTTTCAGCCGGGACAGCGGTGTCTGCTGTTCACGGATAGTGATCTTGATCGCCCCGTTCGGTCGGCTGTTCGGTCGCTCTCCGGTCCGGTCGTGCTGTCCCCCAGCCCCGGCAGCCGGCTCCCCACATGCTAACCACGCCCCCACGCCACGTACCCTGGGAGCGTGACGTTCCCGGTAGTCGGCATGGTCGGCGGCGGTCAGCTCGCCCGTATGACCCACGAGGCGGGCATCCCCCTCGGCATCAAGTTCAAGCTGCTCAGTGACACCCCCGTGGACTCGGCCGCACAGGTCGTCGGCGACGTTGTCGTCGGCGACTACCGCGACCTGGCCACCCTGCGTGACTTCGCACACGGCTGTGACGTGATCACCTTCGATCACGAACACGTGCCGACCGAGCACCTGCGGGCCCTCCAGGACGACGGCATCGCCGTCCGCCCCGGCCCGCACGCGCTCGTCTGCGCGCAGGACAAGGGCACCATGCGGGCCCGCCTCGACGCCCTCGGCGTCCCGTGCCCCCGCCACCGCGTCGTGACCGACCCCGCCGACGTCACCGCCTTCGCCCACGAGGGCGACGGCTACCCCGTTGTCCTCAAGACCGTGCGCGGCGGCTACGACGGCAAGGGCGTGTGGGTCGTCCGCGACGAGGAAGCCGCCGCCGAACCCTTCAAGGCCGGCGTGCCCGTGCTCGCCGAGGAGAAGGTCGACTTCGTCCGCGAACTCGCCGCCAACGTCGTCCGCTCCCCGCACGGCCAGGCCGTCGCCTACCCCGTCGTCGAGTCCGTCCAGGTCGACGGCGTCTGCGACACCGTCATCGCGCCCGCCCCCGACCTCCCCGCCGACCGCGCCGTCGCCGCCCAGGAAATGGCGCTGCGCATCGCCGACGAACTCGACGTCGTCGGCCACCTCGCCGTCGAACTCTTCGAGACCCGCGACGGCCGCGTCCTCGTCAACGAACTCGCCATGCGCCCCCACAACTCCGGCCACTGG
>NZ_WMLF01000489.1 GCF_014156695.1 Streptomyces durbertensis
GGCGGGAAACGGTCCGGTGTCGGGCGGGGAGTGGACACCGGACCGGCCCGCGTCGGTGGGGCGCTACTTGACCGATCCGGCCATCACGCCCTGTACGAAGTGCCGTTGGAAGGCGAAGAACACCGCGAGCGGCACCACCAGCGACAGGAACGCGCCTGGCGCGAGCACCGAGATGTTGCTGCCGAACTGCCGCATCTCCTGCTGGAGCGCGACCGTCAGCGGCTGGGAGTCGCTGTCGGCGAAGAGCAGCGCCACCAGCATGTCGTTCCACACCCACAGGAACTGGAAGATGGCCAGGCTGGCGATGGCCGGACGGCCCAGCGGCAGCACGAGCTGGACGAAGATCCGCCACTCGCCGCCGCCGTCCATGCGGGCGGCCTCCAGCATCTCCCGGGGGATCTGCGCGAAGTAGTTGCGCAGCAGGAACACCGCGAACGGCAGTCCGTAGGCGACGTGGAACAGCACCACGCCGGGGATCGTGCCGAACAGCCCGACCTGGCCGAAGAGTTTGGCCACCGGCAGCAGGCCGATCTGGATCGGCACGACCAACATGCCCACCACGACGAGGAAGATGACGTCCCGGCCGGGGAACTCCAGCCAGGCGAAGGCGTATCCGGCGAGCGAGGCGAGCAGCACCACCAGCAGCGTCGTCGGCACCGAGATCAGCACGGTGTTCCAGAACGCCGAGGTGATCGCGGAGTTCTCCAGCAGCGCGGTGTAGTTCTCCAGCGTGAGCTGGCTCGGGTCGGTGAAGGACGTCCACCAGCCGCTGGCCGCGTTGTCCCGGTCGTCCCGCAGGGAGGAGAGGAACAGGCCGGCCAGCGGCGTCAGCCAGACGAGCCCGACCAGCAGCAGCACGACCTGCACCACGCCGTTGCCGAGCCGCTTCATGATCCAGCCGACCGGCCCGCTGCGCGGCGGACGGGAAGCCGCCCGGCGCCGCCCGCGGCCGGACTTCGGTGGCACGACGCCCCGCCCGGTGTCCGCGTGGGGGCGGGGCACCTCGGTGATGCCGGGGGCGCTCATGATTCGCTCCTGCGGAAACGTCGGATGTTGAAGATCATCGCGGGGACCACCAGGAGCAGCAGCAGTACGGCGAGCGCGCTGCCGAGGCCCTGGTCGTTGCCGCCGCCGAAGGACACCAGCCACATCTGGGTGGCCAGCACGTTCGCGTCCTCCTGCACGGGGCCGGGGGCGATGATGTAGACGAGGTCGAAGACCTTCATCACGTTGATCACCAGCGTCACGAACACCACGGTGAGGACGGGCGCCAGCAGCGGCACGGTGATGCGGTGGAAGATCTGCCACTCGTTGGCGCCGTCCATCCGGGCGGCCTCCAGCGTCTCGCGCGGCATCGCGGCGAGTCCGGCGCCGATCAGCACCATCGCGAAGCCGGTCCAGATCCACAGGTAGGCACCGATGACGGCGGGCGTGACCAGCGCCGGGCCGAGCCAGTTGACGCCCTGGTAGGGCTCGGCGAAGTTCGCCGCCGGCAGCCGCAGGGTGTAGGAGCCGTCGGCGAGGCCGGTGAAGCTGTACGAGCCGTCGTCGCCGGTGGTGGTGCGGGCGGCGACGTCGCCGCCGTCCTTCACCGCCTCGACGGTCATTCCCGGCAGGCCCTGTTCCTTGGGGTCGACGACGCCCGGCTGCCCGCCGCCGCCCGGGGTGAAGTCCAGGTAGACGACGCCGCGCAGCTCGTCGTCGCCGGCCGGTTCGGCGGCAGCGGCGGCGGCCGGTTCGGCGCCGGAGGGCACCTCGGTGGGCGGTACGCCGACCAGGCCGAGCGGGACGCTCTGCCCGGGGCGGGCCGTCGCCTCGGTGCGGTAGCCGCCGTCGGCGGGGACGAGGCCGTCGCCTTCCCGGGCCCTGGCCTTCGGGTAGGGCGAGGAGTCGGTGAAGGTGTCGTGCACCCCGACGACCACGGCGTTGATGACGCCGCGCTCGGGGTTCTGCTCGTAGGCGAGGCGGAAGATGATGCCCGCGGCCAGGAACGACACCGCCATCGGCAGGAACAGCACCAGCTTGAACGCCGTCGCCCAGCGGATCTTCTCGGTCAGGACGGCGAGCACCAGCCCGAGCCCGGTGAGCAGGACGGGGGCGACGACGACCCAGATGGTGCTGTTCCTGACGGCCTTGAGGGTGGCCGGGTCGCGGAACATCTCGACGTAGTTGGCGCCGCCGACGAACGTGTCGCCGGAGGCGTCGAAGAGGCTGCGGCCGAGGGAGAAGAACACCGGGTAGAGCACCAGCGCGCCGAGGAGCAGCAGCGCGGGCAGCACAAACACCCAGGCGATCATTCTCCGACGCCGCTGAGCGCGGCGCCGCGGGGTCGCGGCGCCGCGAGCGGGGGCTGTGGAGGGCATGCCCGACATCTCCTAGGTCAGCCGTTGCCGAAGGCCTTGGCCGCGGCGGCTTCCAGCTTGGCCGCGGTGGCCTTCGGGTTGGACGGGTCGCGGAGGAAGTCCTGGAGGAGCTTCCACTGGCCGGCGCCCTTGGTGCCGCCGAACGCGGCGGGCGCCTGGTCGGACATGTCAAAGCGGACGGAGTCGCCGGCGTCGACGAGCGCCTTGGCGATCTCGCGGGTGGTGTCGTCGCCGTAGGCGGACAGGTCGAGGGACTTGTTCGGGGAGATGAAGCCGCCCGCGCCGGCCCACACCTCGGCGGCGTCCGGGCCGGCCAGGAACTCCATCAGCCGCATGGCGGCCTTCTGGTTCTTGCCGTCCTTGAGGACAACCGCCGCGTCGCCGCCGCTGACCACCGGGGCGTCACCGCCGCCGACACCGGGGAACGGGAAGAACTTCGCGTCCTCGCCGAGCTTGCGGCCGAACTGGTCCTTGGCGATGCCGCCGACGAAGTCGCCCTCGTAGACCATCGCCGCCTTCGGCTCGGGGCCGAAGACCTGCTCGACGGAGGTCGGGAAGTCGGTGCGCAGCGCGCCGGCCGAGCCCTTGTGCAGCAGGTCCTTGTCGCCGAACAGCTCGCCGAGCGTGGTGAGCGCCTTGACGACGGTCTCGTCCGTCCACGGCATGGTGTGGTCGGCGAGCTTGTCGTAGTTGGCCGGGCCGGCCTGCGACAGGTAGATGTTCTCGAACCAGTCGGTGAGCGTCCAGCCGTCCTCGCCGGCCACGGCGAACGGGGAGGTGCCGGAGTCGCCGATGGTGCGGGCGGCCTTCAGCATGTCCTCGTAGCTCTTCGGCGGCTTGACGCCGGCCTGGTCGAAGGCGTCCGGGCGGTACCAGACGGTCGACTTGTTGGCGGCCTTGAAGTACAGGCCGTAGAACTTGTCGCCGACGGTGCCGTAGTCCTTCCAGACGTTGGCGAAGTTCCGTGTCGCCTCCATCTCGACGTCCTCGGACAGCGGCACCAGCCAGCCCTTCTTGGCGAACTGCTGGACCACGCCGAGCTGCGGCACCATGACGACCTCGGGCGCCTGCTTGCCCTCGATCTTGCTGCCGACAAACGTGGAGACGTTGTCGCCGGAGGCGACGAGCTTCACGTCGGCGCCGGTCTCGTCGGTGAAGGCCTTGAGCACCTTCTTGAAGTTCTCGGCCTCCACGCCGGTCCACACGGCGGCGACCGTGAGGCTCTGGCCGCTGAGTTCCTTGCCGGCCGGTCCGGTGGTGTCGCCGCCGCAGGCGGTGGCGCCGATGCTGAGCGCGAGCGCGCCGGCGGTGACGGCGGCTATGCGGCCGGTCTTCTGGCGTCGTGTCGGTCTCATGGTGGGTCCCTTCGTCAGGGTCGAAACGCGGGGCGGATCAGAACGCGGGGCGGGGGGCTGGGG
>NZ_WMLF01000049.1 GCF_014156695.1 Streptomyces durbertensis
CCGGCTCGCGGTGGCGGCGGACGCCGTCACCGCGTACGCCGGCGCGCTCGGGAACCGACCCGGCGCCGTGGTCGCCGCCGGCACCGGTCTGATCGCGCTGGGCACCGACCTCGTGGAGTGGCGGAGGGCCGACGGCTGGGGGCACCTGCTGGGCGACTGCGGCGGCGGGGCATGGATCGGCCGGGCCGGCCTTGAGGCGGCGGTCCGTGCCCACGACGGACGGCCCGGCGGGTCCGCGCGACTGCTGGAGCGCGCGGAGGAGTTGCTCGGCCCCGTGGAGCGGCTTCCGGAGCAGCTCTATCCGCGTGCGGACCGCCCCGCGGTGCTGGCTTCCTTCGCCCCCGCGGTCGGCGCGTGCGCGGCGGAGGGCGACCCGGTGGCCGGCGGGATTCTCGCCGAGGCGGCGCGCGAGATCGCGGCGAGCGCCGCCGCCGCGCTACCGGAGCGCGGGAAGGTCCCGCACTCCCCCGCCCCTCTTGCCTTCGTCGGCGGGCTGCTGGGGCTCGGGGAGCCGCTTCTGCGGCCGCTCCGGCGGGAGTTGTCCGAGCGGCTGCCGGACGTCCCGACGCACTGGCCTCGGGCCACACCGCTGGACGGCGCGCTTCGCCTCGCGTCCGGCCTGCTCAAGGGCCGGCAGGCGCTGCCCGTGGACGGGCGGCTGCTGACCGTGCACTGAGCGGGAGCGGGGCGCTGACCTGCGGCTGAAGCACCCCGTCCCGGCGCCCGAGCGGGTGCCGTGCCGCCGCCGGCGGGAGGGTTTCGGCGGTGGGTACTTCCGGGCGCGTACCGTCCGATGTGCGGACGCCCGTTGCGCGAACCGGCCAAAGGGCGCGCGTTCCGGGGCGCCCGCCACACGGGAGGTAACCGGACAGACCGGAACTGATCACCCCCGGTCTCGGTGTGGAAGCCGTCAAGGCATTAGCATGCGGCCGCATGAGCTCCTCTACCGGCCCCGACAATGGCCTGCCCGTACGTATGCCGCGCCCACGTCAGCCCGGACGCCACCGCCGTCCCGAGCCCGTGGTCGCACCTGAGGGCGCTCCGGCGCTGGTGCTCGCCGTTCCCGGCGTGCCCACCCGCGAGATCCGGAGCCTGGCCGAGGAGATCGTGAGCATAGCCCGGTCGGAACTGCCGGGCATGGACGCCCGCATCGCCTTCGTCGACGGCGCGGCCGGCCTCGACGAGGAGTTCCCCGGTCTGGAGCCGGTACTCGGCCAGGTGGCCGCCGAACGCTCCGCCAGGGAGGCGGCGCACCCGCCGGCCGAGGACTCGGTGCCGCTGCCCGCCGCCGTCGTCGTACCGCTGCTGGCCGGGCCGGACGCGGCACTGATGCGCCGCATCCGGCAGTCCGTGCTGGCCAGCGGCTCCGGCGCCGAGCTGACCGACGTGCTCGGTCCGCACCCGCTGCTCGCCGAGGCGGTGCACGTGCGGCTCTCCGAGGCCGGCCTGGCCCGCGCCGACCGCGCCCGCCTGTTCACGGTGGCGACGGCGGCGGACGGCATCGTGCTGGCCACCTCGGGCGGGGCCGAGGCCGTCCAGGTCGCCGGCATCACCGGCATGCTGCTGGCCGCCCGGCTCGCGGTGCCGGTGCTGGCGGCCCCGCTGGACGAGCCCGGAGCCATCGCCCGCACCGCCGAGCAGCTGACCTCCTCCGGCTCCCAGCAGCTGGCCCTGGCGCCGTGCTTCATCGGCCCCGAGGTACCCGAGGGTCTGCTGGCCGCCGCCGCCGAAGAGGCCGGCTGCGCCGCCGCGGAACCACTGGGCGCCTACCCGGCGATCGGCAAGCTGGTGGCGTCCGCGTACGGCGCCAAGGCGGGCATCGTCCGCCCCGAGGCATCCCAGGGCGCGCCGCTGCGGTGACGTCCCGTCCGGCGGCGACCTGGAACGGTCTGAGGGTGGGCCTCCCCCACAAGGGGCGGCCCACCCTCATGCCTTCCGTCCGCGCGCTCCCACGCGCCGCCGCGGCGCCGGACCGCCGGGCGGACTCCGCACAGCCCGGGCGGACTCCGCACAGCGCACGCCGTCAGGCGAACACCAGGCAGCTCACCGCCGGTACACGCAGCTCGCCCGCCCGGTAGGGGGTGCCGGTCCGGGCGTCGACGTCGAACCAGACCACCTCCCCGGAGCGTTCGTTCGCCGCGTACAGACGGCGCCCCGAGGGATCGAGCACCAGGTCGCGGGGCCAGTGGCCGCCGCAGGAGACGGTGTCGATGAGTTCCACCGACTGTCGGGCCGGGTCGAGGCCGAACACGGCGATCGTGTCGTCCCCGCGGTTGGCGACCCAGGCGCGGAGCCCGTCGGGTGAGATGACCAGCGCGGAGGGGTGGTTCGCGCCGCGTGCGCGGGGCGGGCGGGTGCTCACCGAGGCGGCCGGCTCCAGCTTTCCCGCCTGCGCGTCCCACCGGCACACGGTGAGGGTGGAGTCCAGCTCGTTGACCGTGTAGACGCGGTCGCCGGCCGGGTGGAACCCCAGGTGCCGGGGGCCGCTGCCGGGAGCCATCGGCACCTCGGCGTGCAGGCTCAGCCCCGGCTCGGTGTGCTCCAGCCGGTACACCCACACGGAGTCGGTGCCCAGGTCCGCGCTGAGCAGCCACCGCCAGCGCGGGTCGGCGACGACGCAGTGCGCATGGGGTCCGGCCTGCCGGTCCCGGTCGGGGCCGCTGCCGGTGTGGACGGCGGTGGACGGGGGCCGGCCGCCGAGGGAGCCGTCCTGCCGGACGGTCAGGGCGCTGACACTTCCCGAGCCGTAGTTGGCGGTGAAGAGCTGACCGGCGGCGACGGTGAGGTGGGTGGGGGCCGAGGCGTCCACGGGTACGGCGGCGCCGATCAGGTCCGGGGAGTCCGGCCGGGCGAGCGAGTGCGCGGCGACGGAGCCGTGGTCGGTCTCGCTGACCGCGTAGAGGGTGCCCGAGCCGGGGGCGAGCGCCAGGTAGGAGGGGTTGGCGACGGTGTGGTGGTGGCCGGTCACGGTGAGCGCCCCGGTGTCGGGGTCGACGAGGGCGACGGTGACGCCGCGTCCGCCCGCCTCCGTGAACGACCCGATGTACACCCGCTGACCACCGGCTGTCTCGGCCACGACATCCGCCTCCCCTTCGCACACACGTCGATCTCCGCGCCCGGCCAGGCGGGGCGCGGAGCGTCGGACGGATCCGACGGTGCACGACCGTAGCAGTTGGTCTGGACCAAAGAGCGGGCGCGACCACCTCAGCAGAATGGTTTTTGCCGCACCTTGGCAGCCGTACCCCGGCCACAGCCGGGCGAACCGGTGCCGATCGGATGTCGACCGCGGCCGAGCAGACCTCAGACCCGGCTGAGCGGAGCCGCGCCGCCGTCGCCCAGCGGCGCGTCGGGTGCGCTGCGCAGCGGCGCCCGCAGATCGGCGAGCGCCGACTCGAGGCTGCGCAGATGCGCCAGCGCCCGCTCGGCGCCCGGATGCGCCGCCGGGGCGGACGTCTGCTCGCCTCGCGCCCCACCGCGCACGGCGGAGGTCCCTGCGGCGCCTTCGCGCACCAGTTCCTCGACGGCGGCCTCCACCCGCCAGCAGGCGGCCATCAGCCGGGCGTCGTGGGAGGCGTCGGGGTCCGCGGCGATACTGGCCAGCGCCCGCACCTCGGTGGCGCAGTCGTCGAGCAGGGCGATGATCTGCCGGGCCCGGGCCTTGCGGGCGCGGCGCGGGCTGAGCGGGTGCAGCAGCGGCGCGAGGGAGAGCCTGGCCCGGGCGAGCAGCGCCTCCAGCTCCGCCACACCCGGCGCAGGGTCGGCGGACGCGTCGCCCGCCAGCCGCCGGGCGGCGTCGGCGGTGCAGCGCTTCATGCACAGCAGCGCCCGGTGGATCCAGGCGTTGGTGGTGGCGTGCGTGGTCACCGGGAGCACCAGCGCGACGGCCAGCGCGGCGCCCAGGGCACCGACACCGGTCTCGGCCAGCCGCAGGGCCAGCATGCCCGGCTCCAGGGCTCCGAGCAGCCCATAGAGCAGCGCCACCATCAGCGTGACGGCGAGCATCATCCAGCTGTAGGAGACCGGAGCGCTGTAGAAGATCAGGAACACGCACACCGCGACCAGGGCGGCGGTGGGCGCGACGGCACCACCCAGCGGCACCGCGACGAGCAGGCCGAGTCCGATGCCGACCACGGTGCCCAGTACCCGACGGAAGCCCCGGACCAGGGTCTCCCCGCGCGAGGAGGTGTTCACGAAGATCCACCAGGCGGCGCCGACGGCCCAGTACCAGCGCTCCTGGGAGATCAACTGACCGGCGGCGAGCGCGAAGGCGGCGGCGACGGCGACCTGCAGGGCCTGGCGGGTGGTCGTCCTGCCGAACCCGCGCCCCTCCAGCGGGGCCGGCGGCACGGGCACGGCGATCCGGCGCTCGTAGCACCACAGGCCGAACCGCACGGCGGAGGCCGCGAGCAGCGCCAGGAGGACGGCCGAGTACAGCTCCGGAAGGTCCGCGGGCACGGTGTCCAGGAACTGGGTGACGAAGTAGGTCATGAAGGCGAACACGCCGAGCGCGTGCCCGCGCGCGCCCCACCGCCTGGCGTACACGCCGGCCGCCGCGACGGTCACGAACGCGACGGCGCTCGGCAGCGCGGCGTTGTGCAGCACCGCGGCCAGGGCCAGCACCGGCAGGCCGACGGCCGGCAGCAACGCGGTGGTGACCGCCTGCCCGCGGACGGTGGCGTCGACGACGGTGAAGAGGGCGAGGAGCGCGGCGAGTCCACCGGTGATCACGGCGGGGAGGGTGTGCCCGGTCAACGCGACCAGCGTCACGGCGACCCCGATGCCGAGGACGGCCCGGGTGGCGGCGCGCAGCCGCAGCCGGCCCGGGTCAGGAGCCACGAACACCCTCTTCAGCACTACCTACCGCCCTTCCGGTCTCGGCATGACAAAGCGCCGTGAGGCACGGCGCTGTTCCTCGAATTATAGGAGGACCTAGTACTTCCATTGGCCGAGACGGGCCTTGACAGGCGGCCGCAGGGCGTTTTGTGACGGGCTTCACCCCCTCCCGGCGACCGTGTCGCGGGCCTCGATCGCGCACAGCACGGAGATCACGTCGGCCCGTCCGTGGCGCCTCGCCGGCGGCCGCGACCTCCGCGGCCTTCACGACGGCAATCCGCCATGGCAGCTCCGCGACCGCAAAGAGGTGCCGTGCGCCGACCGCTGTCCACGGCGCACGGCACCTCGTCCGGCGCCGCCGTCCGCGAGACACCCGGCAGAGGCTGTCAGAGACCCGTCAGCGGGTCGGCAGCGCGGAGAGGGTTCCCTGGGCCGTGCCCAGCGCGCCGCCGAGGGCCTGACCGGCGTCCTCCAGGGCCTTCCGCAACGGCACCCTGGAACCGCCGTCCTTGTCGACGAGGTCGACATCGGCGAACCGCGTTCCCTGCGCCGCCGGGGTGGTCACGGACGCGTCCGGCATCGCCAGGCCCGGCAGGCCGGTGCGGGCCGGGTTGGTGAGCGGCGCGATGACCTCGGCGGCGGGGGTGACCGCCGTCAGGTCGCTGGCCGTGCCGACGCGGGCGGTGCTGCCGTCGGGGGTGAGGTCCGTGGTGGGGAGCGGAACCTCCACCAGGGCGGCGGGCGCCTGGAGCATCGCGCCCATCTCCGGCACCAGCGGGACGTTCACCCTGTCCTCGCTCATGGCCGGCTTCACCGCCGGCTGACCCAGCGGGCGGGAGGGCACCGTGGCGCTCACCGTGGGCGCGTCCAGCGGCAGCGCCGCCTCCAGGCTCTGCAGCGGCACGTCCACCGGCACCTGCGAACCGCTCTGGCCGGCCACCGCGGTGCCCGCCGGCGCCAGCGCCGCGGCGGCGCAGGCCGCGAAAACCGCCAGCTTTCCCTGGTTGGAGAACCTCATGCCGCTCTCGGCTCCTCTCATCGTGTGCTGCGCGGGTGACTACCTCGCGTCGCGCTGCTGAACGAGCCAGGAGCCGCGCGGAGGCGGCGTCTCACCCGCGCGGGGCACTTGTCGTACGACCCGCTGATCCACCCGGCCCGCCGGCGGCCCGGTCGGCGGTCCCGGTGGCCGCCCCACGCCGGCTCAGGCCAGGAAGCTGAGCCGGACCCGGCGGCGCGGGTTGTCGCCGTTGGTGTCGACCAGGCAGACGCTCTGCCAGGTGCCCAGTTCCAGCCGGCCCCCGACGACCGGCAGCGTGGCGTGCGGCGCCACGAAGGCGGGCAGGACGTGGTCGCGGCCGTGGCCGGGGCTGCCGTGCCGGTGGATCCAGCGGTCGTCCGGCGGCAGCAGCTCGCGCAGCGCGGCCAGCAGGTCGTCGTCGCTGCCCGCCCCGGTCTCCAGAACGGCCACGCCCGCGGTGGCGTGCGGCACGAAGACGTTGAGCAGGCCGTCCCGGTCGCGGGCCACGTCACGCAGGTAGTTCTCGCAGTCGGCGGTGATGTCGAGCACGGTCTCGGAGCCGCCGGTGGTCAGATTGAGGATGCGGGTGCTGAAACGGTCGCTCATGGCCCCCATTGTGGCCACGCCGCCCGGTCGGGCGCGGGAAGCCTTCGGGCCGCCCCCGTGTTGGTACGCATATGAACGAACTCGCGGTGACGGTTGTCGGAGCGGGCCAGGCCGGCCTCTCGGCGGCCTACCATCTGCGCCGCGCGGGGCTGGCCCCCTGGTCGGAGTACCAGGTGCTCGACCACGCCGCGGCGCCCGGCGGCGCCTGGCAGTTCCGCTGGCCCACGCTGACGTACGGCAGGGTGCACGGGATGTTCCCGCTGCCCGGCAGCGAGTTGCCGGACGCCGACCCGGGTCGGCCGTCCTCCGAGGTCGTGGGCGAGTACTTCGCGCGCTACGAGCGGGAGTACAGGCTGCCGGTGCGGCGCCCGGTCGCCGTGAACGCGGTGCGTGAGGCGGGCGGCGGCCTGCTGCGGGTGGAGAGCGACGCGGGCGTGTGGCTAACCCGGACGCTCATCAGCGCCACCGGCACCTGGCGGCGGCCGTTCTGGCCCCGGGTCGCGGGGCAGGAGTCGTTCGCCGGCCGCCAGCTGCACACCGCCGACTACACCGGCCCCGAGGAGTTCCGGGGGCTGCGGGTCGTCGTGGTGGGCGGCGGCACGTCGGCAGTGCAGCATCTGCTGGAGCTGGACGGGGTCGCCGCCCGCACGGTCTGGGTGACCCGCCGCGTCCCGCGCTTCCGCGAGGAGCCGTTCGACCGGGAACAGGGCCGTGCGGCGGTGGCCATGGTCGCCGAGCGGGTGGAGCGCGGGCTGCCTCCGCAGAGCGTGGTCTCCGTGACCGGGCTTCCGATGTCCGAGGCGATGCGCGACGCGCGGCGGCGCGGCGTGCTGGACCGTCGCCCGATGTTCGACCGGATGACCCCGGACGGGGTGCGCTGGGCGGACGGCGGGCGCGTGGTGGCGGACGTCGTGCTGTGGGCGACCGGCTTCCGGCCGGCCATCGACCATCTCGCGCCGTTGCGACTGCGCGAGGCGGGCGGCGGCATCCGGATGGACGGCACCGCGGCCGTACGGGACCGCCGGATACAGCTGGTCGGCTACGGGCCGTCGGCGAGCACGATCGGCGCCAACCGGGCCGGGAGGGCGGCGGTGCGGGAGGTGCGCCGGCTGCTGGACGATCGGGGCAGGTCTCCCGCCGCGCCGGCATCACCTCCCGAACGGACGGGCGATCACTCACCCGAACAACTGAAGGTCCCCCAAACGGCGGCGAGTTAGCTGCGTGACGCACGATGCTTACGGTGCGCGAGCGACGGAACGCGTTCCGCGACCGCGTCTTTGCCGTGCCTCCCACGACACGGCGGAGTCCGTCCCCTCTGTTCACAAGGAGAAAGCACCGCATGAACGTCATCACCAACCTGCTCGCCGGCGTCTTCCACTTCCTCGGCTGGCTGGTCTGAGCGACCGTCACGACCGCGCCGTCTCGCGGTCGGAGCGCCGCCCCTCCCGGTCCCACGGAGGGGCGGCGCCCCCATGTGCTCCCGGTTGCGCCCTCCGCGGAACGCGTACACCCGCGGCGGAAGGCCGTCGACCTCCCCACCGGCCGAGGCCATGCTTCCCGACATGGACACACTGCGCCTCACGGACCGACTGACGCTGCTGCGCTTCCCCGTCGGGCAGGCCTACCTCTGGTCGGACCCCGACGGCCTCACCCTGATCGACACCGGCACGGCCGGCTCGGGGCCGGACATCGCCGAAGCGGTACGGGCGTCCGGTCGGCGGCCCGAGGAGATCCGGCTTGTCGTACTCACCCACTTCCATCAGGACCACGCCGGCGGCGCCGCGGAGATGGTCTCGCTGGCGCCGCGTTCCCGCGTGGTCGCCCACCGGCTGGAGGCGCCGATCGTCCGGGGCCACGCCGCCGGCCCCGCCCCGGTGTTCACCGATGCGCCGGAGTTCGAGCGCCGGCTGTGGGCGGAGCTTCCCTCGCTGCCGCCGGCACCGCCCGCGCCCGTGCACCGGGAGGTGACCGACGGGGACGTCCTCGCCTTCGGCGGGGGCGCCGTTGTCGTCGGTGCCGCCGGCCACACACCCGGCAGCATCGCCGTCCACCTCCCCTCGCACGACCTGCTGTTCACCGGCGACACGGTCGCCGGCACCGAGTCGGGGCCGATACCCGGGGTGTTCAACGTCGACCGGCCGCGCGCCCTGCGCTCGGTGCGCCGCCTGGCCGCGCTCCGGGCCGGCACCGTCTGCTTCGGGCACGGCGATCCCCTCACCGACGGCACGCCGCTGGACGTCGCGCTTGGCTCACCCACGTGACAACTTCCGCTCGCCCCTGAGACGTCCGCGGCCCGGCCTCCGTAGCCGACGGTGAAGCGCAAGCAGGCCCGTCTCCTGGAGGTCGACGAGTTTGAACCACCGACGAATGAACAAGCGGGCGGCCGTGACCGCGGCAGCGGCCGCCACCGGCCTGGCGGTGGCGGCGGTCCTCCTGCCCACCGCCAACGCGGGCACGGAAGGCACTCCGGAGGTAAGGGAGTTCGGCCTCCAGCAGGCGGCCGGAACCGGTCAGCGGCTCACGACCGAGCTGGGCGAGAACGCCGCCGGATGGTTCTACGAGCCGCGTTCGCGACAGCTGGTCGTCAACGTCGTGGACGACCGTTCGGAGGCCGCGGTACGGGCGGCGGGCGCCGTCCCGCGGAAGGTCGGCCACACCATGGCGGACCTCCGCGCCGCCACCGACACGCTCAACCGGCGGGCCGCCGTGCCCGGCACGGCCTGGTCCATCGACCCGAAGAGCAACACCGTGCGGGTGGTCGCGGACAGCACCGTCGACGGGGCCGGGTGGAACCGGCTCACCGGTGTCGCCGACGGCCTCGCCGGGCGGGCCACCGTCGAACGCCACGCCGGCCGGTTCAGCCCTTTTGTCTCCGACGGAGGCGACCCGATATTCGGCGGCGGCTCCCGCTGCTCGCTGGGGTTCAACGTCAGCGTGGGCGGCGCCAGGGCGTTCCTCACCGCCGGCCACTGCGGCCCGGTCGGCTCCCGCTGGTCCGAGGACGGGCAGGGCACCCGCCCCCTGGGCACGATGACCGTCTCGCAGTTCCCCGGAGCCGACTTCGCGCTTGTCCCCTACGACAACCCGAACGCGTCGGCGCCGAGCACCGTCGACCTCGGCGGCGGTCAGACGCGGCCGATCACCGGCGCCGTCGAGGCCAGCGTCGGCCTCCCGGTGCAGCGGAGCGGCAGCACGACGGGCGTCAGCGCCGGCGTGGTCACCGGCCTGAACGCGACGGTCAACTACGGCAACGGCGAGATCGTCACCGGCCTCATCCAGACCAACGTCTGCGCGGAGCCGGGTGACAGCGGCGGCCCGCTGTTCAGCGGCACCGCCGCGGTGGGCCTCACCTCCGGCGGCAGCGGCGACTGCACGCGCGGCGGGGTGACCTTCTTCCAGCCGGTGACCGACGCGCTGGCCGCGACCGGCGCGCGCGTCGGCGACTGACCGACAGGACTCCGGACGGCCGTCCCGCCCTCCCCGCACGGGCCGGCCGTCCGGCCGCACTCCGGTCCGCACGGCTCGCACGGATCGCGGGTTCGCGTCGGGAGCGGCCCACCGGGTCTGTGCGGGGTGACATCTGTGCAGGTCGACCCACACGTCTGAGTGGCGGCTCCGGGCGGAATGAGTACGCGTACTCATTCCGCCGCCGGCGGGGCCGGGCCAAGGTGGCCTCATGACCAACACACCGCCCGTGCAACGCCCCATGACGGCCGCCTACTTCGCCCAGTCCGTGCTCTCCTTCGCGCTCTCGCTCGGCGCGGTGTGCATCGGTGTGGCCTACATGTCGGTGACCGCCTGGGAGCGCGGCTTCCTCGCGCTCGGCGTGCTCTTCCTCGTGTCCTCCAGCTTCACTCTCGCGAAGTGCATCAGAGACCGGCAGGAGATGATGGAGGTCACCACAAGAGTGGACAAGGCGAGACTGGACAAGCTGCTGTCGGAACACGACCCCTTCGAGGTGAAGAACCTCTGACGGCCGGAGGCGGCGGAAGGCGCCCACCTACGGTGCCCTACCGCCGCCTCCGACGTCAGCCGCCGCGTCTCAGCGCTTGGTCCCGTCCACGATCAGCGGGTTGCCGCTGCCTGAACCGCACGGCACGGTGTACACCGGCTGCTTGCCCGCGACCCGCTCGAACGCCTCGATGCACTGGTTGAGCAGCACCTTGTCGGTGAGCGAGTTGTTGAGGATCTTGTTCGCCCGGGCGATGCCCTCGGCCTCGATACGCCGCCGCTCGGCCTCGGCCTTCGCGGTGCGGGCCGCCTCGGTCGCGCGCTCGGTGGCCTGCTCCTGCTGGATCTTGCGGTCGATCTGCGTCTGGAGCTTCTCGGACGGCTTCACGTTGCGCAGGTTCACCGTGGTGACGTCGATGCCGCGCGGCGCAAGCCGCTTCTTGATCAGGTCGGCGATCTCGGTGTTGATCCTCTCCCGCGCCGAGGTGTAGCCCTGTTCGCTGGTGTAACGAGCGAAGACGTTGCGGACGATCTCCCGGCTGTCGGGGAACACCAGCCGCTGCTGGATGGCCTCCTCGCTGCCGGCGAGGCGGTACAGCTCGACGGCCTTGGCCGGGGTCACCGCCCACTTGACCGTCACCTCGGCGTACATCACCCCGCCCTGGGAGCTGCGCACCTCCACCACGTCGCGGTCGGAGAGGTTGAGGTCCACCGGGCGGGTGGAGAACGAGACCACGTTGGTGAACGGCGACTTGAGGTTCATACCGGGCGTCATCGGCGAGCCGACCTTGCCGAAGGTCACCGGGACGCCGACCTCGTAGGCACTCACGACGTGCACACAGCTGAAGAGACCGGCGAGCAGACCCGCCACCAGCGCCCCCACGGCGCCGAGACGGAATCTGCGGTCGCGCTGACCGCGCGACAGCACGAACAACACCGCCGCGGCTATGGAAAGCAGAACAAACAGCAGGAACACGGTGTTTCCCCCGAGAACAGACTGACGGCGGGCCGTGAGACGTCACGCCCGCCCTTAACAGAGCGTAAGCATAGCCAGCGCCCGGAGGGCTGCCCACTCCCCCGTGCCCGCCTTGTCGAAGGCGGCCGGGTCCGTGCCGGGTCCACGCCGCATCGCCGGCCAACCGGTCGCCGGCCGAGGGCGGTCGACCAGACCCTAGGTCGCCGCCGGGGGCAGCCAGGTGCGGCGGTCGCGCGCCGACTGGTGGAGGGCGTCGACCGCCGCCGGGCTCAGTACGCCGCCCCGCCGGCCGAAACCTGCCAGCTCCCGTTCCCGCAGTACCAGGAGACCTGCCACCTCCGGTTCGACCGACACCGCGCGGGCACCGACCACCACCAGTGCCGCGCGTGCCCGCACCGGGCGGCCGAGCGCCCGGCCCAGCGTGTGGCTCGCGAGCGCCGCCGCCCGCAGGCACTCCCGTGGCAGCGGACGGACCCGGCCCCGCCCGAGGCGTGCCAGGTCCCGATCCACCCGCACCCGCACTCCGTCGCACCAGGCCGCACGCACGGCGAACAGGCCGCCCGGCCCGACCAGCAGATGGTCCAGGTACGCGCCGGCGGGGAGTGGCAGCGCGTGCAGGGCACGCCAGCCGCCGATCTCCAGCGCGTCGAGTTCGGCGGCCACCCGGCGGGCGGCGGCCCTCTCCCGCGCGGCCCGGCCGAGCGGGTCGGGCCGGCCGAGGAGCCGGCGGGCCAGGCGGACGGGCGCGGCCGGGGGCGGCGTCTCCAGTCGCGCGTACAGGTGCTCTCCGGGCCGGTTGGGCGCGAGGTCGTCGTCGGGGTGCAGCCAGAGCGACCCCCCGGAGTGCGGTCGGGCCGGTACGTCCATGGCCTTCTCCTCCCCCGCCGCCGGGCCGGACACGCGCCGCGGCCGCCGACGTGGCAGCATGGTCGGCCGCCGGACGCGCCGACCGCGCCGGCCACGGACGTGGAGGGCCGCGGGTGTGGGAGGACGCATGACGGAGCCGATCGACACGGTCGCCTGGATCCACCTCAGGCAGGGGCGGGTGCTGGGCACCAGGTCGCGCGGCAGGTCGCTGTTCTACATACCGGGCGGCAAGCGGCACCCCGGGGAGAGCGACCTCCAGACACTCCTGCGGGAGGTCGAGGAGGAACTGACCGTCACCCTGGACCCGGAGAGCGCCCGGCACTTCGGCACCTACGAGGCGGCGGCCGACGACGCCGATCCCACCCGCAGGGTCCGCATGGCCTGCTACACGGGCGAGTTCACCGGCACTCTGCGCGCGAGCGCGGAGATCGAGGAGCTGGCCTGGCTGGACTTCTCCGACCGGGACCGGACCGCGCCGGTGGACCGGCTGGTGTTCGACGACCTCAGGGCGCTCGGCCGACTGCGTTGAGCCGGGAGGCGCTTCACAGGCGTCGCAGTACCCGGAGGCGCTCGGTGACCACCTCGGTGCGGTCGTCGACGGTGAATTCCGGGTCTCCCAGCGAGGCCCGGAACTCCGCGCTGTGCCAGAACTCCTCGTGGTCGGCACGCCAGGCGGCGAGCGTGGTGTGGCCCTCGCCCTCGTCCACCGCGTGGCGCAGCTCGACCTCGCCGAGCGGCAGGACGCGCACCTCGACGGTCTCCAGCACCGCCAGTGGCCGGTCCGCCGAGTCCACGAGTACGGAGCGGTCGCCGGGCCGCGGGAGTGCCTCGCCGGCGACCCGGTAGCCCGCCGCCAGGCTTGTGGTGGTGGTCTTGGCACCGCTGAGCACCGCGGCGACGAGCCGGTCGCGCAGCGGTCCGGGGAAGCCGAACTCGGCGCGGGGCAGGCTCTGGTAATCGGTCATGGTGTCAACTCCGCGGCGGGGTGCTGGTCCGGTCCGCCGGCGGCGGACCGCGGCGCCGCAGCGCCGGTGTCCGGCGTTCCGGCGGCGTCGCGGCGCACCAGGCCGGCGTACCGGCCGTCGAGCCGGAGCAGTTCCTCGTGGGTGCCGCGTTCGACGACGGTACCGCCTTCCAGGACGACGATCTGGTCGGCGTCGCGGACGGTCGAGAGGCGGTGCGCGATGGTGAGGGTGGTGCGGCCGGCGGAGAGGTTGTCCACGGCCCGCTGCACGGCGTGCTCGGTGCGGGTGTCCAGCGCGCTGGTGGCCTCGTCGAGGATCAGGACGGGCGGGTCGCGCAGGATCGTGCGGGCGAGCGCCAGGCGCTGCTTCTCCCCGCCGGAGAAGCGGTAGCCGCGCTCGCCGACGACCGTGTCGTAGCCCTCCGGCAGCGCGCTGATGTGGTCGTGGATCTGGGCGGCACGGGCGGCGGCGACCAGCTCCTCGTCGGTCGCGGTCGGCTTGGCGAAGCGCAGGTTGTCGGCCACCGAGGCGTGCAGCAGGTACGTCTCCTGGGAGACCACGCCGACGGCCGCGGACAGCGAGGCGAAGTCGAGGTCCCGCACGTCGACGCCGTCGATGGTGACCCGGCCGGAGGTGACGTCGTACAGCCGGGGCACCAGGTAGCTGAGGGTGCTCTTGCCGGAGCCGGTGGCTCCCACCACGGCCAGGCTGCTGCCGGCCGGGACGGTCAGGTTGATGTCGGTGAGGGTGGGCCGGCCGGACGGCTCGTAGGAGAAGGAGACGTTCTCGAAGCGGACCTCGCCGGACGGCTTGTCGAGCCGCGTCGGGTCGGGCTTCTCCGTGATGGTGACGGGCAGGTCCAGGTACTCGAAGATGCGTTGGAAGAGCGCGAGGGACGCCTGGATGTCCACGCCGGTGCTGAGCAGGGAGACGGCGGGGCGCAGCAGGCCCTGCTGCAGGGTCACAAAGGCGACGAGGGTGCCGATGGACAGCGTCGGTCCGCCCACCAGGAGCAGCGTTCCGCCCGCCCAGTACAACAGGGCGGGGATGGCGGCCATGATGATGCCGATGGTCGCCATGCGCCAGCGGCCGGCCATGCTGGTGCGGATCTCCAGGCCGGCGAGCTGCTCGGACTCCTTCTCGAACTCCCGGCTGAGGGAGTCGCTGCGGCCCATGGTGCGGCCCAGCAGGATGCCGCTGACCGACAGCGACTCGGTGACCATGGCCGCCATGGCGGCCATCTGGTGCTGGCGTTCACCGGTGAGCCGCTTCCGCTCCCGGCCCACGCGTCGGCTGATCCACACGAAGAGCGGGAGCAGGGCCAGGGAGACGAGCGTCAGTCGCCAGTCGAGTGCGAGCATCGCGACCACGGTGGCGACCACGCTCGTGGCGTTGGAGACCAGCGAGGTGGCGGTCGACGTGACGGTGGCCTGCATGCTGCCGATGTCGTTCGCGATGCGGGACTGGACCTCGCCGGTCCGGGTGCGGGTGAAGAAGGCGAGCGGCATCCGCTGGAGCTTGGCGTAGACACCGGTCCGCAGGTCGTGCATGACCCGCTGGCCGACCGTGGTGGAGATCAGCGTCTGGAGCACGCCGAGCACGCTGGTCAGCACGGCCGCGGCGATCATGCCGAGGGCCAGCAGGCTGAGCAGTCCGGTGCGCTGCTCGGGCAGCGCGACGTCGAGGATCTCGCGCAGGAGGAAGGGTGTCGCGACCGAGACGAGGGAGGCGGCGGCGACGAGCAGGAGGACCAGGGCGAGCCGCCCCCGGTAGGGGCGGAAGAGGGCCAGCACACGTCGTACGTCGACTCGCTGGTCGACGTCCGGCGCGTCCTTCGCCGCGGCGGTGAGGGGCGGGCCGAACGGGGTGGCTCGTGCCACGCGGCGGTGTGGGGGTGCATAAGCTCCTACGGGTCGGACCCGGGCCGCCGGCTCGGGAGGACGTCTGCGGCGGGCGGGCCGGTCGGCGGCACCGACCGCTTTGGCGAGTGTAGGTGATTGTTACCGTTGCTCATAATGAGTCTTGTCCTGGTACTGTCCGGGCATGGTCCCCGCCGATCCCACCGGACAGCTCGCCGATCAGCTCATCGGTCTCACCCGCCGGCTGCACCGCGCCCAGCGCCGCCACCTCGAACCGCTCGGCCTCACCCCCGCGCAGGCCCGCCTGCTGCGCACGGTGGCGCACTGCCCCGAGGCGCCCCGCATGGCGGACCTGGCGACCAGGCTCGACGTCGTCCCCCGCGCGGTGACCACTCTCGTGGACGGCCTGGAGGAGCGGGGCGCGGTCCGCAGGGCGCCGGACCCCGCCTCCCGCAGGGCGGTGCGGGTCGAGCTGACCGACCGGGGCAGAGAACTGCTGGGCCGGCTGCGCGCCGCCCGGCGGGAGTCCGCCGAGGAGCTGCTGGCGCCGCTGGACGAGCCGGGGCGCGCCGAACTCTCCGCCCTCCTGGACCTGCTGGAGCCGGGCGGCCGCCACCGAGGCCCCGGTCAGCCGACGTAGCCGAGCGCCACCAGGCCGCTGCCCGCGCCCAGCACCCCGAAGACCGGCATCAGCACCTTCATCTCCACCCACGTCCCCGCGCGGAACCGCATGAACTGCGGCGGCCCGATCGGGTACCAGCGCTTGCGGGCGATCGGCACCGGCCACAGCATCGGACAGCCGGACACCGTGATGGCGTCCCCCAGGGTGTGCACCACCGCGCCGAGCACGATCGGCAGCCCCAGCCACATGTACTCCTGGCCGGGGGCGGTGAACAGCCAGTCGGCGCCGTTGCCCGGCTGGTCGAGCACGCCGGCGAGGATCCAGGCGGTCGTCGCGCCCAGCAGCCACACCAGGACGTCGCTGGAGACCCGCGCCATCCGCCACAGCAGCCCCTCCACCGCGAGCACCATGTGGATGAAGAGGATCACCAGCACCGCCCAGCGCCCGCCGGTGACCGCGGCCGCCGAGAAGCCGACGCCGATCAGCACCGCCCATATCCAGGTGTGGGTGAGCGTCCGGTGGCCCCCGGACCTCCGGCGTTCGGCCTTGCCCCTGGTGGCGTTGAAGACCGCCGCCGAGAGCTTGTCGATCACTCCGCACAGCGCCCGGGAGAGCGGACCGAACGCCCGTGAGATGGTCGCGGACTTGTGGTCCAGGTCCGGCGCGAGCGCGGCGCCGGCGCAGATCAACGCGCCCACCACCAGCACCGGCCAGGGCATCGCGCGGTCCAGGGCGGCGGCCGCCGCCCCCACCCCCAGCCACGCCGCCGCACCGGACAGTGAGTGCGCTGGTCCCATCATGTTCGTCCCACCCCATTGCTGTGCGCCTGATCTCCGCCCGACACCGGGCCGCCACAGCGTACTGGTGGTTGATCTTGCCGACCCGGCCGGTTCCCTGAATCCACCCGGGGGAAGGCAGTATGGGGGCGTGACGCTCATCGATCAGTTGCCGCAGACCGCCGACCCCGACATGCTCTTCGACGCCTTCTCGTCGTGGGCGACGGAGCGGGGCATCAGCCTCTATCCGGCGCAGGAGGAGGCGCTGATCGAGGTGGTGTCCGGGGCGAACGTGATCCTGTCCACCCCCACCGGGTCGGGCAAGTCGCTGGTCGCGGCGGGTGCGCACTTCGCCGCGCTCGCGCAGGACAAGGTCACCTTCTACACGGCGCCGATCAAGGCGCTGGTGTCGGAGAAGTTCTTCGACCTGTGCAAGCTGTTCGGCACGGAGAACGTCGGCATGCTCACCGGGGACGCCTCGGTGAACGCCGACGCGCCCGTGATCTGCTGCACGGCCGAGGTGCTGGCGTCGATCGCGCTGCGGGACGGCGCGGACGCCGACATCGGCCAGGTGGTGATGGACGAGTTCCACTTCTACGCCGAGCCGGACCGCGGCTGGGCCTGGCAGATCCCGCTGCTGGAGCTGCCCCAGGCGCAGTTCGTCCTGATGTCGGCCACGCTCGGCGACGTCAGCCGCTTCGAGACGGACCTGACCCGGCGCACCGGCCGCCCGACCGCCGTGGTCCGCTCGGCGACCCGGCCCGTGCCGCTCGGTTACGAGTACCGCACGACGCCGCTCACCGAGACGCTGACGGAACTGCTCCAGACGAACCAGGCGCCGGTGTACATCGTGCACTTCACCCAGGCGCAGGCGGTGGAGCGGGCCCAGGCGCTGATGAGCATCAACATGTGTACCCGCGCCGAGAAGGACGAGATCGCCAAGCTGATCGGCAATTTCCGCTTCACCACCAAGTTCGGGCGGAACCTCTCGCGGTACGTGCGGCACGGTATCGGTGTGCACCACGCGGGCATGCTGCCGAAGTACCGCCGCCTGGTGGAGCGGCTGGCGCAGGCCGGTCTGCTGAAGGTCATCTGCGGCACCGACACGCTCGGGGTGGGCGTCAACGTGCCGATCCGCACGGTGCTGTTCACGGCGCTCACCAAGTACGACGGCAATCGGGTGCGGGTGCTGCGCGCCCGGGAGTTCCACCAGATCGCCGGCCGCGCGGGGCGCGCCGGCTTCGACACCTCGGGCTTTGTCGTCGCGCAGGCGCCGGAGCACGTGGTGGAGAACGAGAAGGCGTTGGCCAAGGCGGGCGACGATCCGAAGAAGCGCCGCAAGGTGGTGCGGAAGAAAGCGCCCGAGGGCTTTGTCAACTGGGGGCAGAACACGTTCGAGAAGCTCATCGCCTCCGATCCGGAGCCGCTGACCTCCCGTTTCCGTGTGACACACACGATGATCCTTTCCGTCATCGCCCGGCCGGGCGACGCCTTCACCGCGATGCGGCGGCTGCTCGAGGACAATCACGAGGACCGCAGGTCGCAGCTCCGGCACATCCGCCGGGCGATCGCCATCTACCGCTCGCTGCTCGACGGCGGTGTGGTCGAGCAGCTTCCCGAGCCCGACGCCCAGGGCCGCCGCATCCGGCTGACCGTCGACCTCCAGGAGAACTTCGCGCTCAACCAGCCGCTGTCGACGTTCGCGCTCGCCGCCTTCGACCTGCTGGACCCCGAGTCGCCGTCCTACGCGCTCGACATGGTCTCCGTCGTGGAGTCCACGCTCGACGACCCCCGGCAGATCCTCGCCGCCCAGCAGAACAAGGCCAGGGGGGAGGCGGTCGCCGAGATGAAGGCCGACGGCGTCGAGTACGAGCAGCGGATGGAACGGCTGATGGACATCAGCCACCCGAAGCCGCTCGACGAACTGCTCTCCCACGCCTACGGGCTGTACCGCACGTCGCACCCCTGGGTCGGCGACCACCCCCTCTCCCCGAAGTCCGTGGTGCGGGACATGTACGAACGGGCGATGTCCTTCGGCGAGTTCGTCTCCTTCTACGAGCTGGCGCGGACGGAGGGCATCGTCCTGCGCTATCTGGCCAGCGCGTACAAGGCGCTGGAGAACACCGTGCCCGACGACCTGAAGTCCGAGGACTACCAGGACATCGTGGCCTGGCTCGGCGAGATGGTCCGCCAGGTCGACTCCAGCCTGCTCGACGAGTGGGAGCAGTTGGCGAACCCGGAGGAGGAGACCGCCGAGGAGGCGCAGGAGCGCGCCGACCACGTCAAGCCCGTCACCGCCAACTCCCGGGCCTTCCGGGTGCTGGTGCGCAACGCGATGTTCCGCCGTGTCGAACTCGCCGCCCGCGACGACGTGTCGGAGCTGGGCGCGCTCGACGCCGACGCCGGCTGGGACTCCGACGCCTGGGGCGAGGCTCTGGACGCCTACTGGGACGAGTACGACGAGCTCGGGAGCGGCCCGGACGCGCGCGGCCCGAAGCTCCTGCGGATCGAGGAGGTCCCCGAGGACGGGCTGTGGCGGGTGCGTCAGACGTTCGCCGATCCGCGTGGCGACCACGACTGGGGCATTTCGGCGGAGGTCGACCTGACCGCCTCGGACGAGGAGGGTCGTGCGGTGGTCAAGGTGACCGCCGTCGGCCCGCTGTGAGACCTGACGGCGCCTGACCTCCCGCCGGGAGGCCGCCGGCAGCGGGCCGTGTCGAGCGCCATCGTCAGCCCGAGCCGGTACCAGCGGGTCTCCTCGCCGGGGTCGGCCTTCAGCGGGTCCGGACAGCAGCCCGCCAGCACGGCCGAGAGGGGGCGCGGCGCGAGCACCGGCCGCAGCGAGGCGAGCAGCCGCCGCTCGCTCTCGTCCGGCACGGTCTCGCGCAGCGTCCACTCGTCCAGCACGGCGGCGTGGACCGCCGCCGACTCCCACGCGTCGGCGCTGTCCCGCAGCAGCTGGCCCACCCGGCGGCCGCGCCAGAGCCGCGGCCGCCAGTCCTCGCCTTCCCGCAGCGCGTCACGCATCGCGCCGGGCAACGCGCCGTGCAGCAGGGCGGCCTGCCGCTCGGCGAAGTGGGTGAGATCGCGGGCGAGGTAGTGCCACACCAGCCGCCGGTACCGGTTGACGCCGAAGCGGACGGGGCTCAAACACCCGGACCTGGCGAGTCGCAGGAACCGGCTGGGGCCGACGCCCAGCAGCTCGGCCCCCTCCGCCGCGCTCACCGTGCGGAGCCGGCGGCGGAGGCCGTCGGGATGGTCCTCCTCCCGGAGGAGCCGCCGCACCTGCGCCACCGGCACCCGGCGCCGGCCGCCCGGCTCGCAGGGCAGAGCCGTCAGCTCGCCCAGATCCAGGCAGAGCCGGAACTCAAGCGGTGTCACGCCGAGTTCGCGCCGAGCGCGGGTGAGGGACAGCGTCTCCGGCGGCCCCGCCCGCCGCCCGCTGGACCCGGCTCGCAGCGGCAACCGCGCGGACGGTCCGCCCGGCGGTCGGAGCACGCCCCGCGGTCGGCTGCCGCCGCGTGCGCCGGAGCAGCCGACGGGCGGTCGCGCGGTGCCCGCGGAATCCTCGCCGGGCGCGGCCGCGGGCCCGGCGGGAAGGGAGGTCGGACGGTCGACCGGTACTGACATGACGCCACCTCGTGTTGCCGTTCCTTCA
Source organism: Streptomyces durbertensis (assembly GCF_014156695.1). Classification (GTDB taxonomy): domain Bacteria; phylum Actinomycetota; class Actinomycetes; order Streptomycetales; family Streptomycetaceae; genus Streptomyces; species Streptomyces durbertensis. The sequence goes on from NZ_WMLF01000049.1 coordinate 20,132, forward strand.
CGATCGGTGACGACGTTACGGAAGCCCCTCCCCCACCGC
>NZ_WMLF01000490.1 GCF_014156695.1 Streptomyces durbertensis
GGCGGGTCATGATCTCCCGCTCCTTCGGTTCGAAGGCGAGCATCAGACCGAGGGCGACCGCGGTGGTCATGTTGATCCACAGGATCTGCGTCGGCATGATCGGCAGTGTGGCGCCCGCCAGCACGGCGGCGAGGATGACCAGTCCCTGCCCCATGCTGGTGGGAAGAGTCCAGACGATGAACTTCGTCAGGTTGTCGAAGACGCCCCGGCCCTCCTCGACGGCGGCCTCGATCGTCGCGAAGTCGTCGTCGGTGAGCACCATGTCGGCGGAGTCCTTGGCGACCTCGGTGCCGCCCTGGCCCATCGCCACGCCGATGTTCGCCTGCCGCAGCGCGGGGGCGTCGTTGACGCCGTCGCCGGTCATCGCCACCACGTGGCCGCGCTGCTGCAGCGCCTCCACGAGGCGGAGCTTCTGCTCCGGGGAGACGCGGGCGAAGACCCGCGCGTCGTCGACCGCGTCGGCGTACGCGTCGGGCGGCAGCGCCGCCAGCTCCGCGCCGGTCAGCACCAGCGGCCGCGGCGCCGGGCCGTCGGCGTCGGCTGCGCGGCCGGGTTCCGTCGGCGGGGGCAGCAGGCCGAGCTGGGCGGCGACGGCGGAGGCCGTGCCCACATGGTCGCCGGTGATCATCTTCACCGCCACGCCCGCCGTGTGGCAGGCGCGTACGGCGTCCACCGCGGCCGCGCGCGGCGGGTCGAACATCGCGACAAGACCGGTCAGCACCAGCCCGGTCGGCGGGCTGTCGGGGTCGTCCAGAGCGTCCGGGCCGACGCCGGGCCGCATCGCGGTGGCCAGCACCCGCAGGCCCGTCCCGGCCAGTTCGTCGGCGGCCCGCAGCACCGCGGCCCGGTCCAGCGGGCGCCGCCGGCCGTCCGCGTCGAACTCCTCCTCGCACAGCGCGGCCACCCGCTCGACCGCCCCCTTCAGCAACAGCACATGGCCGTCGCCACCACCGGCCCCGTCCGCGCCGCCCGCAACGTCCGCGCCGTCCGCACCGTCCGCACCGTCGACGTTCCGGTGCAGGGTCGCCATGTAGCGGCGGTCCGAACTGAACGGGACGGCGGCGACGCGGGGCAGGCGCTCGCCCGGTCGCCCGCCGTCCACGCCCCCCTTGCGGGCGAGCGCGAGCAGCGCGCCCTCGGTGGGGTCGCCGACGACATGCCAGCGTCCGCCCTCCTCGGCGAGCGTCGCGTCGTTGCACGCGCCGGCGACCAGCAGGGTCCACCGCAGCGAGGTGTGGTCGGCCGGGCGGACGGGCGTGCCGGCGAGGTCGTGCACGCCGCCCGCCGGCGCGTAGCCGGTCCCGGTCGCCCGGAACGTCTGCTCCGGCGTCCACACCGTGGTGACGGTCATCTGGTTCTCGGTCAGCGTGCCCGTCTTGTCGGAGCAGATCACCGTCGTGCTGCCGAGCGTCTCCACCGCGGGGAGGCGACGGATGACGGCCCGGCGCCGGGCCATCCGGGCCACCCCGATCGCCAGCGTGATCGTCACGGCCGCCGGCAGGCCCTCCGGGATCGCGCCGACCGCGAGCGCCACGGCAGCGGTGAACATGTGCGCCGGCTCCTCGCCGCGCGCCATGCCGAAGGCGAACGTGACGCCCGCGAGCAGCAGGATCACCACGGTCAGCAGCTTGCTGAAGTCGGCGAGCTTGGCGGTCAGCGGCGTGGCGAGGGTGTCGGCGGCGCCGACGAGGCGGTGGATCTCGCCGATCTCCGTCTCGCCGCCGGTCGCCACGGCGATGCCGACACCGCGCCCGGACGTCACGAGGGTGCCGGAGTGCACGGTGTTGCGGCGGTCCGCGACCGGCGTGTCGACGTCCAGGACGGCCTCGTCCTTCGCCACCGGCTCGGACTCGCCGGTCAGCGCGGACTCGTCCGTCCGCAGCTCGGTGCCGCGCAGCAGCCGCAGGTCGGCCGGCGCCTTGTCGCCGGCTTCGACCACGACGAGGTCCCCCGGCACCAGTTCCTCCGACGGCACCTGCCGCTCCAGGCCGTCGCGCACCACCGTCGCCGTCGCGACCTGCATCGACCGCAGACTGTCCAGCGCCGCCTCGGCCTTGGACTCCTGGACGAACCCGATCGCCGCGTTGATCAGCACCACCGCGAAGATCACCGACGCGTCCACGTACTCGCCGATGCCCGCCGTGATCGCCCCGGCCGCCAGCAGCACGTAGATCAGCGGGTGGTGGAACTGCGCGAGCACCCGCAGCAGCGGGCCCCGCCGCGCCGCCGCCGGCAGCACGTTCGGGCCGAAGCGGGCCAGCCGCAGCTCCGCCTCCCGCCGGCTCAGGCCCCGTTCGGGGTCGGTCGCCAGCAGCAGCACGATCTCGTGCGCGGCCAGTCCGTGGTGGTGGCCGGCCACCCCGTCGGCGTTCACGGCGGTGGTCATCGGCTACCTCACCCGCCCAGCTCGGGCGAGGGCTTCTCGGCCCGAACGATTGCCACCGGGCTCTCCGCGTGGTGCAGCAGGGCCTGGCTCACCGACCCGAGCAGCAGCCCGGTGAAGCCGCCCCTGCCGCGCGCCCCCACCACCGTCAGCTGGGCCTGGCGGCTGGTCTCGATGAGCACCGGGCGGGCCCGTCCGGTCAGCAGCTTCCGCGTCACCCGCACGTCCGGGTAGCGCTCGGCGCAGCCGGCCAGCGCCTCCGCGAGCAGCCGCTCCTCCGCGTCCCGCAGCCGGTCCGGGTCGTAGACGGCGTTCGGCGGGTCTGCCGGGCCGACGTACAGCCGCTCGTTCCAGACGTGGCAGGCCAGCAGCTCCGCGCCGCGCAGCGACGCCTCCGCGAAGGCGAACTCCACGGCGGCCGCGCCCGCCGGCGAACCGTCCACGGCGAGCAGCACCGGGCCGTCCGCCACCGGAGCCCCGCGCACGACCAGCACCGGGCACTTGCCGTGCGCGGACAGGTGCACAGCCGTCGAGCCCAGCAGCAGCCCGATGAAGCCGCCCATGCCGCGGCTGCCGACGACCACCAGCCGGGCGAACTCCGACTCCTTCTCCAGCACGGTCAGCGGTTCGCCGGTGATCAGTGTGGACGTCGTCTCGACGTCCGGTTCGGCCTTCGCGGCGTGCGCGACGGCCTCCCGCAGCAGCCGCAGGGCCTCGTTCCGCAGCCCGCCGTCCGGCGGGCCGAGCGGCGACGCCTCCAGCGGCACGCGCAGCATCGGCCACAGGAACGCGTGCACGATCCGCAGCGCGCAGCCGCGCATCCGCGCCTCGCGTGCGGCCACCGCCACCGCCGCCAGACTGGACGGTGAACCGTCCACCCCCACCACGACCTGGCCCTTCCGGCGCTTGTCGTCCGTCTTGGCCACCAGCGTCGTCTCGAACTCCGTCATCGTCTTACCTCCTCGCTCGATCTTCTTGCCCGTCCGGGCCGCCCGCCAACGGGCCGATGGTCCGCCCCACCGGGCCGTTCGGCCCTCCCGCGTAGCGGACCGACCGCCGAGAAGCCCGCCACGGCCGGGTGGCGGGCACAAGCGGGCACAAGCGGGATAAAGGGGGGCCGCGTGGCAACAGCCGGCGCGCTCCACGAACGGCCGACGGTCCGACGCTTCGACGGGAGGCACCGAGAGGCGGCCGTCCGCGCGATCCCGACATCGACCTGGCCGGCCCACACCGCGCGCCCGACCCGTCGGAGGCCGCCCACCACGCCGTCTCCCGCAGCCGCGTCCGGAGCTCGTCGGCGACAAGAGCGCGGCGGCGCGGGGTGGGGCGCGGAGCCGGCCGGTTCGGGCGTGGCGGGCTCCGCGCCCACCGGGGTCGGTCAGAGGG
>NZ_WMLF01000491.1 GCF_014156695.1 Streptomyces durbertensis
GGCTTCAGGTCCCGTGTTCGGTGGCGTGGCGGGCGGGCCGGAGGGCACCGAGGTAGACGCCGAGCAGGATGAGCGGCGCGCCGAACAGCAGGTAGCCGGTGAGCGGTTCGTCGTCGAGCCAGGCGGAGAGCACGATCGTCACGACGGGCACGAGCACGAAGACGTAGGCGGCGCGGGAGGCGCCCCAGCGGCCGATGACAAACAGGTACAGGACAAACGTCAGCACCGAGCCCGCCACGACGAGGTAGCCGAGCGCCCACCACGTCGCGGCGCGGGCGGGCAGCTCCCACCGGTCGCCGGCAACGAACGAGCCGGCGAAGAGCGCGAGGGCGGCGGCGGTCATCCCGACGGCGTTCATGGTCACCGGGTGGACCTTCGGCAGGCGGCGGACGAGCACGGCTGCCTGGGCGAGGCACAGCACCGCGCCGAGCATCGCCAGCACCGACAGGACCGGCACCGAGCTCCGCAGCGGCGCCTGCGTCACCAGCGCGACGCCGGCGACGGCGACAAGCGTGCCGGCGACGGCCGCCGGACGCAGCCGCTCCTGTCGCTGGGCGACGGCGAGGAGCAGCGCGGCGAGCGGGACGAGGGCGAGGATGGTCTGGGTGAGGCCCGCGTGGAGACGCACCAGCGCGTAGTACGTCAGCGCGAACGTCAGACCGAAGTTCAGCAGGCCGAACAGCACCGCGCCGGCCAGCGCCCGGCCGCGCGGCAGGACCAGCCGGGACGCCGCCACGACCGTCAGCAAGAGGACGGCGGCGGCGCCGAACCGCAGGGCCGCTCCCCACAGCGCGTCGAGTTCCCGGTTGCTGAACCGGATGCCGACGGCGTTCCCGCCCGCGAACAGCGCGGCCCCGGCGAAGGCGACGAGGGCGGGCCGGTCGAGGCCACGTTCCATGGCGGCAGGCTAGGCGACCGGCGGACGGGCGGGGGCTGCGACACGTACGTACCGGCGCGTACGCGGTGGCACGTACGTACCGGCGCGTACGCGGTGGCACGTACGTACCGGCGCGGACACGGCCGGTGCGAACGGCCGAGGGCCGGTGACCGACACGGTGGGTGTCGGTCACCGGCCCTCGGTGGGTCGGTCGGCTGGCGCCGCGTCAGCCGTTGCGCTTCCAGCGCGGCTTCTCGGCGCGCCGGTCGGTGCCGCCGGAGCGGTCGAACGAACGCTCGTGGGTGCGGCCGCCGGTGCGGTGGTCGTCACGACGGCCGAACGGGCGGCGCTCGTCGCGGCGGTCGCGGTTGAACGGGCGGTCGGTGCGCTCCCGGTCGCGGCGGAAGCCGCCGTGGTCACCGCGCTCGGTGCGGTCGTAGGCCCGGTGCGGGCGGTCGCCGTCGCGGCGCTCGCCGTCGCGGCGGTCACCACGGTCGAAGCGCTCGCCGCGCTCGACACGGTCACCCCGGTCGTTGCGGTCGCCACGCTCGAAGCGGTCGCCGCGCTCGAAGCGGTCGCCCCGGTCGCCACGGTCGTCACGGCGGAAGCCGCCACGGTCACCGCGGTCGAAGGACCGGCCGCCGCGGTCGGCGTCCCGGCGGAAGCCGCCACGGTCGCCACCGCGGTCGCCGCGCTCCTGGCCGCCACGGCCCGGACGGTCGCCGTCCCGGCGGAACCCGCCACGGTCACCGCCGCGGTCGCCGTCCCGACGGAACCCGCCGCGCTCGCCGTCCCGGCGGAAGCCGCCACGGTCGCCACCCCGCTCGCCGCCCTCGCGGCGGCGCTCCTCGGAGCGGCGCTCCCTCTCCGCGCGGGCCGCTTCCTTCGCCTCCCGGACGGCCGCGGCGGCCTCTTCCTGGGCGAGGGCCTCGGCGCGCTCCTCGGCGGCCCGGGCGATGGCCTCGTCCGGGTCCTCGCCGCGCTCGCGGGCGGCGCGACCGGTGAGCTGGTCGGCCTCCTCGCGGAGTTCGGCGGCGCGGCGGCGGGCGCGCTCCAGCTTGCGGGTCAGTTCGGCGACCTCGAGCTCGGCCTGGCGGGCGGTGCCGGAGGCGGCCTCCGCCTGCACCTCGGTGAGGGAGCGGACGCCGGTGATGCGGGCGACCTCGTCGTCGAACAGTTCGCCCCGGCCGATGATGTGGCGCGAGGCGTCGACGCCGGCGTCCTCCATCAGCCGGAAGATCTGCCGCCGCTGGTGCGGCAGCGCCAGCGACACGACGCTGCCGGAGCGGCCGGCGCGCGCGGTGCGGCCGGAGCGGTGCAGGTAGTCCTTGTGGTCGCCGGCCGGGTCGACGTTGAGGACGAGGTCGATGCCGTCGACGTGGATGCCGCGCGCGGCGACGTCGGTGGCGACGAGCACGTTGACCAGGCCGTCCTTGAAGTCGGCCAGGGTGCGGGTGCGGGCGCCCTGCGTCATGCCGCCGTGCAGCGCGTCGGCCTTCACGCCGGCCTCGCGCAGCTGCTCGGCGACGCGGTCGGCGCCGAGCTGGGTGCGGACGAAGACGATGGTGCGGCCGTCGCGGGCGGCGATCGCGTTGGTGATCGGGGCCTTGTCGCGCGGCTTCACGATGAGGATGTGGTGCGTCATCGTCGTGACCGCGCCCTGGGCCGCGTCGACCTCGTGGCTGACGGGGTCGACGAGGTAGCGCTTGACGAGGCTGTCGATCTCGTTCTCCAGCGTGGCGGAGAACAGCATGCGCTGGCCGCCCTCGGGCACCAGGTCGAGGATCTCGGTGACCTCGGGCAGGAAGCCGAGGTCGGCCATCTGGTCGGCCTCGTCCAGCACGGCGACCTGGACGTCGTCCAGCGAGCACGCGCGGCGGTTGATCAGGTCGCGCAGTCGGCCCGGGGTGGCGACGAGGATGTCGACGCCGCGCTCCAGGGCGGAGATCTGGTTGGCCATGGAGGTGCCGCCGCAGACGACCTTCAGCTTGAGGCCGAGCACGTCGCCGTAGGGCTGCAGCGCGTCGGAGACCTGCATGGCGAGTTCGCGGGTGGGGGTGAGGATGATGCCGCGCGGGCGGTGCCGGGCGGTGCTGCCGCCGGCCAGCTGGGCGAGGGTGGGCAGGCCGAAGCTGAGCGTCTTGCCGGAGCCGGTGCGGCCGCGGCCGAGGATGTCCTTGCCGCGCAGCGCGTCGGGGATGGTGGCGGCCTGGATGGGGAACGGGGTGACAACACCGTTCTGGCCGAGCTTGCGCACGACGGGGTCGGGCAGGCCGAGCGTGCCGAACGTCACCTCGTCGGCGGCCGGGGCGTCGTCGTCGGCGGTGTCGTCGGCGGTGTCGTCGGCGGTGTCGTCGGCGGTGTCGGCCTCGACGGTGTCGACGGTGTCGAGGGCCTCGGCGGCCTCGGCGGTGTCGACGAGCTGTTCCGCCGCGTCCCGCTCCTCGACCTCGGTGTTCTCGACGTCGATCGAGTCGTTCCCGGGCAGGGCGGAGTCAGCAGTGATCACAGACATACGAAATGCGAACCTTCCGGAGTTCATCGGCACGCGCCGCAGACTTCCGTGTTCGCACACAGACCGCCTCGATGCGGTCAGCCACGGCCAAGCAGCAGATACGCGCCACACGGCACGCCAACTCTGGGCGGCCGGGCAAATGGGATCAAACGATCTACCACCATACGCACCACCCCCGGCAGGAGGCAAATCGCCCCCGGGCGCCGAGACGGTCCGCACGCTAGTCCTCCGGCTCGGTACCGGGGTCGCCGGGACCGGGGTCCGGGTCGTCCGAGGGTTCCGGCGCGGGCGGTGACGGCGTTCCGCCCGACGGGGTCGGCCGGGGCCGCGGCGGCTGGTTGCGGGACGGCGACGGGCTGGGCGCCTG
>NZ_WMLF01000492.1 GCF_014156695.1 Streptomyces durbertensis
CCGCCCCGCCGTCCACCACGCCGCCTTCCGCGCAGGCCGCTTCGTCCGGCCGGCGACCGACCGGCGGCAACGAGGACGACACCGTGCAGGTCCCCCGGCCGCCCGCCGCGGAGGAGGAGACGACCGTCCTGCCGCAGGTGCCTGCCGAGGCGCGGGCCGACGAGACGGCCGTGCTGCCCCGGGTCCCCGCCGACGAGGCGGAGACCACGGCCCTTCCGCAGGTCGCCCCCGAGCAGTCCCGCCCGGACGCCCGCGGCTCCCGGAACACCACGCCGGCCGCCGCGCCGGACGAGGCCGAGACCAGGGCTCTTCCGCGCGTACCCGAGGACAACGCCGCGCCCGACCGCACCCGCGAGCTGCCGCAGCTCGACGACAGCGGCCGCCCGCGCCGCCCGCGTCCGGAGTGGGCCGAGGAGACCCCGATGGACGACCTCCCCACGCTCGCCGACGAACTCCTCGGCCCCTTCGAGGACGCCGACGACGTAGACGACGCCGGGGACGCGGGGAAGCCCGGGAAGCCCGGAAGCACCGGGACCGCCGACGAGGAGAGCGGCCGGAACCGCGGGAAGCGCCGCTGACCACCTGCACCACCCGTCCCGCCCGCTGCTCACCGCGCCGCGCGGCCGTCCGCCACTGTCGGTGCGATGACGGAGAATGGCGGCGACGGCGACAAGAACAGCGACTCAAGCACAACAAGCAGCACAACGGCCCCACAGGCCCGACCGACGGAGGGAGCCCCATGGCGGTCTGGGACGACCTGGTCGGTCAGGACCGGGTCGCGGCGCAGCTGACGGCCGCCGCCCGTGACGCCGACGCGTATGTCACGGCCGCGGCGGCCGGCGAGCCGGCGCCGACCGGCGGCTCGTCGATGACGCACGCCTGGCTGTTCACCGGCCCGCCCGGCTCCGGTCTGGCGACCGCCGCCCGGGCCTTCGCCGCCGCACTCCAGTGCGTCAGCCCCGACCGGGCGCTGGGCGGCGCCCCCGGCTGCGGCTTCTGCGACGGCTGCCACACCAGCCTCGTCGGCACCCACGCCGACGTGGAGATCGTCCGCACCGACCTGCTGACGATCGGTGTGAAGGAGACCCGCGACCTGGTGCGCCGGGCCCAGCTCTCGCCGGCGGGCGGGCGCTGGCAGGTGATCGTCCTGGAGGACGCCGACCGGCTCACCGAGGGCGCCGGCAACGTCCTCCTCAAGGCCGTCGAGGAGCCCGCCCCCCGCACGGTCTGGCTGCTGTGCGCGCCCTCCACCGAGGACGTGCTGCCGACGATCCGCTCCCGCTGCCGCCAGCTCTCCCTGCGTACGCCGGCCGTGCAGGCCGTCGCCGACCTGCTGATCCGCCGCGACGGCGTCGATCCGGCCCTCGCGCACGAGTGCGCCCGCGCCACCCAGGGCCACGTCGGGCGGGCCCGCCGGCTGGCCACCGACGAGCGGGCCAGGGCCCGCCGCACCACGGTGCTCCGCATCCCCCTGCGGGTCGACGGCGTCGGCGGCTGCCTCAAGGCGGCCCAGGAGCTGATCGACGCCGCCGCCGAGGACGCCAAGCAGAGGGCCGAGGAACTGGACGCCAAGGAGACCGACGAGCTGCGGGCCGCGCTCGGCGGCAGCGAGGGCAAGCGGATGCCGCGCGGCACGGCCGGCGCCATGAAGGAGCTGGAGGACCGTCAGAAACGCCGCGCCACCCGCACCCAGCGCGACTCGCTCGACCTGGCGCTCACCGACCTCACCGCCTTCTACCGCGACGTGCTCGCCCGCCAGCTCGGCACGGCCGTGGGCCTCGGCGGAGGCGGCGCGGACGACGCCGTCGCGCAGGTCGCCGCGACCAGCCGCCCCGAGCAGACGCTCCGCCGGATGGAGGCCGTCCTCGCCTGCCGGGAGGCCCTGGACCGCAACGTGGCCCCGCTGCTCGCCGTCGAGGCGATGACCGTCAGCCTCCGCTCCGCCTGACCGCTTGATCGTTTAGCGCGTTGTACGCTCCCCGACAGGACGTCCGAACGGTCGGCGAGAGGTCGCGCATGGGAAACAAGGGACTGGTCCGCGCCGCCGCCGCGCTGCTGACCGCGGCACTTCTCCTCACCGGCTGCACCGACGGCAACGGCGGCAAGGCCGCCCCACCCCTCGAACCGCAGGACTACGGCAAGCGCCAACCGGGCACGACCGAACTCCTCCAGCCGCTCCCCACCGCCGTCCCCGACGAACTGCGCCCCTACTACGGGCAGAAGCTGCGCTGGCGGGACTGCGGCACCAAGGGCTTCGAGTGCGCCACCCTGCGCGTCCCGCTCGACTACGCCGCGCCCGACGCGGACGAGGACGTGCGCCTGGCCGTCGTCCGCACCCGCGCGACCGGCTCGCAGGAGCCCATCGGCTCCCTGATGGTCAACCCCGGCGGGCCGGGCAGCTCCGCCGTCGAATACGTGCGGCTCGCCGCCGGCGTCGGCTTCCCGGCGGAGATCCGGGCGCGCTACGACATCGTCGGCATGGACCCGCGCGGCGTCGCCGGCAGCCAGCCCGTCGAGTGCCTCGACGGCCCCGCGATGGACCGCCACACACAACTCGACATCACTCCCGACGACGCGGCCGAGGCCAAGGCCCTCACCGCCGCCAACAAGCGGTTCGCCGACGGCTGCCGCCGCCAGGCCGGCAAACTCCTCGACCACGTGTCGACCACCGAGGCCGCCCGCGACATGGACGTCCTCCGCGAGGTCCTCGGTGACCGCAAGCTGCACTACGTCGGCTTCTCCTACGGCACCCAGCTCGGCGCGACCTACGCCGGGCTCTTCCCCTCCCGCGCCGGCCGCCTCGTCCTGGACGGCGCGATGGACCCCTCCCTCAGCGCCGAACAACTCAACCGCGACCAGACCGCGGGCTTCAACACCGCCTTCAACGCGTTCGCCGCCGACTGCGTCCGCCGCTCCGGCTGCCCCCTGGGCACCACCAGCGCCAAGGACGCCGCCGAACGCCTCGCCGACTTCTTCGAACGCGTCGACCGCGAACCCCTCGACACCGGTGAGGACCGCCCGCTCACCGAGGCCCTGGCCACCACCGGCGTGATCTTCGCCATGTACGACGAGAACGCCTGGGGCATGCTCCGCGACGCCCTCACCGACGCCATGAAGGGCGACGGCGCCGCCCTCCTCCGCCTCGCCGACGCCTACAACGAACGCGACCCCGACGGCAGCTACGGCAACATCATGTTCGCCTACACCGCCGTCACCTGCCTCGACCAGCCCGCCGCCTTCGCCGACCCCGCGGAAGCCCGCAAGGCCGTGCCCTCCTTCGAGAAGGTGTCCCCGGTCTTCGGCCGCGGCTTCGCCTACGCCGCCCTGATGTGCGCCGACTGGCCGGCGAAGCCGACCGGCCGCCCCCACCGCATCGAGGCCGCCGGCGCCGACCCCATCCTCGTCATCGGCACCACCCGCGACCCGGCCACCCCCTACATCTGGGCCGAGAGCCTCGCCGAACAACTCCGCTCCGCCACCCTCCTCACCTACGACGGCGACGGCCACACCGCCTACGTCCGCGGCGGCGACTGCGTCAACGACGCCGTCAACGCCTACCTCCTCGAAGGCCGCGTCCCACCCGCCGACAAACGCTGCCCCTGACCCCTCCCGACCATGGCGCCGACCACCTCCCGGAACTGTGTAGACTGGTCCGCGCCGCGGTCGCCACACGCCACCGCAGCACGCCGCCTTAGCTCAGTCGGCCAGAGCGACGCACTCGTAATGCGTAGGTCAAGGGTTCGATTCCCT
>NZ_WMLF01000493.1 GCF_014156695.1 Streptomyces durbertensis
GAGACAGGGACTACTCCACCACCGTGACATCCGGCCCGGCGTCGGCCATTGATCCTCTGCGCCGCCTTGTCGACTCACGGCGCCATCCTGACCGAGCTCTCGTGACGCGGCGCCGCCGCTCAACAGTTCGCTGGCAGCGCCGGCCAAGCCGCCGTCATGGTGGGAAGCCGCTCTCCGCAGCCGAAACGAGCCGGCGACCCTCCCACCACCGCCCCTACGCCCCCGGCACAGGCGTGGCCTGGTGGTAGTACATCCGCCATCCGGAGCCGTCACCCAACCTGCGCCAGATCGAACTCCTACGCGCCCGCCCACCGCCAAACGTGGTCTCGTACGTCAGGTGCACGACGCCAGGTGCCAGGACAACGCCAGTCATTCCAGCAGGCACGTAGCGCGGGCCGTCCTCGATCCCACCCTGCATGTCCGGCAACTCGGCGAGCATCGCCGGGCGGTCCCACCTGCGACCGGAGGCGCCCACCTCCACGAACTCCGGGTCGAGCAGCTGCTCTGCCACCGCCCTCGATGTCCGCACCGCTGGAGTCATCAACCGCAGCTCTCGAGCGATCACCTCGGTCACGCTGCTGTCCTCGTCAGAATTCATGGAGCATCATGTCCCGGGACCTCGCCACACGCAAACGGAACAACAGCCGCCCGCCGCTCCGCCAGCCGCAACAGCCACGCACCTCATCGCCCAGCTCAACTCCATCGAATCCACCCTCGATCTCGTCGCCTCAGCCCGACCACCGAGGGAGCACCCGGCCCCATGCCGCGCGTCCTCTCCCCATCTGGCCCGAAAAACGCCGCCGCCATGCGTCAGCGTCGCTCTCCCTCCGACACCACCAGCGCGGAACGGACTCTACTCGAACCGCTGTTGCCGGAGCCGGCCTGCGAGACCAGCCGCGGCCAGCCCGAGAAACACCCCCCAGCCGGAGATCGTCGACGCCATCCGCTATGTGGTCGACACCGGGCTGCAAACGGCAGGCCCTGCCCGCCGACTTCGCCTGCGTCTGATGCACCCCGAGAGCACGACCGTACGGGCCGACTCCGCCTACGCCGGGAAGCTCGTCGACTGGGCGAAAGACAGCTCGCCGGGGGTGCCGGTCAGGGCTTGGACGTTCATGCCGTGGCCGCAGTGCCTGCTGTCGTACACGGGGTCGCTGTTGGTCTCGGTGGTCAGGGTCCCGCAGCGCCAAGCCGGGATCAGGATGACATCGAATAGGAGTCGACGCTCCTCGCCGGAGGCGGCCAAGGCCTGTTCCAGGGTGGGGCCAGCAGATCCAGACCTTCGTTGACGTAGCGCCAGGCGGTGTCGGTCGCCACCCCGAAGTGGGCTGCGACCTGGGCGAAGGCCTCGCATTTGGCGAGCCACACCAGCAACATCACGGCCTGCGCGCGCGAGGTCAGCTTCCGCCACGGGGAGCCGGTCTCACACCTTCGAGCGCCGATCAGGTCTTCCAGCCAGAAAACCAGCGCACACCCCCGCCGCCACCCGATCCGGACAAGATCGAAAGAGCTCATCCATGCGACGAACGCATCACACATGCCAGAATCGCATGAAATGTGTACGGTGGAAAGATGGAATCCGCCACGGAACAGACCCTGCGTCTGACGATCGCCGCACTCATGACAGCCGCCGGCGAGACCAAGACCCAACTGGCCACCTGCATCGGCCTTACCCAACCCCAAGTCTCCCGCCGCCAAAACGGCCAGACCGCCTGGACCCTCGCCGATTGCGACGCCCTCGCCACGCACTACGGCATCACCGTTCCCCAACTCCTCGCCGGCCCCACCGCAGCCTGCAACGCCTACCACCAAACCACCCCCACTCCCCACACCACCACGCCCAACACCGTCACCACCACTGACGATGCCGCTGAAAGCATGACGGCCGCACCCGCTCTTCCCACCACCGCACCCCACCTCGGCGCCGCTCCGCCCCCCGCTGCTGCTCCTCGTACTCGGCCGGCTGCTCTGTCGGTGAGTGGCGTGTCTGGGAAAGGTCCTGGTGCGAGTGGTGGGGATAGGGATGAGGCGTTGGGTTGGTTGTTGCGGCATGCAATTCCTGATGCGATGGAGTTGTTGGATGCGTGTCGGGTGGGGGCTCGGTATGACGTGGTCGGGCATCCTCCGTTGCCGAGTGTGTTGCGGAAGAAGTCGGCACAGGGGGCTGACGAGGTATGGGAGGGACGGCCGCGGTGGACGCGGAGGGAGGTTTTGGCGGGTTCCGAGGTGACGGCGTTGGATGTCAATGGCGCGTATCTTTCGGCGTTGAAGACGCATCTGCCGTTGGGTGCCCTGGAGTTTTCTTCTGGGAATGTTCATTCGAATCGGCGGTCGGGTATTCATTTGATCACGCCGCCGGAGTGGGAGCATGAGTCGTATCTGCCGAATCCGATGGGGAATCGTGAGGAGCCTGGAAGGGTGTGGGTGACGGAGCCGACGTTGCGACTGATGCAGCGCCTGTCCACGGAAAGGTACGGAAGGTTGTGTGATCCGCCGCTGATTCATGAGTCGTGGACGTCGGGCTCGACGGAGCATCTGTTTGAGAAGTTCCGCCAGGTTATGCGGGACGCTCGTGAAAGAGCTATTGAGGAATCGGACGAGATCACCCTAGAATACGTGAAGGCCATGTATTCTAAGTTGGTGTCTACGATGGGTGAGTCGAACTTCAATCGGGAGCTTTACCGTCCTGATTGGATGCACATCATCCGTTCGCAGGCCTTTGTGAACCTTTGGTTGAAGGGCTATAAGGCGCATGTGGCTGGTCTGTCGGTGGTGCGAGTGATGGGAACGGACGAGCTGCATGTGGCAGGTGACTGGCGCGCGATGTTCAGCGAGGGTCGTGGGGTGTCTCAGGTGAAGGTGAAGGACACGTATACGGTGGGTGCTGCTCGGTGGTAGGGGTGCGAAGTGCCGGATAGGACACATGAGTTCGGGTTGTATGGGGCTCAGGGTGAGCGGGGGAGTGCGGCTGCTGCCCGGGTTCTTGATTCTCTGGCGGGCGGGATCTCGTCGCCGGTGTCGTCGAGTCGAGGGTTGTCTGCGCGGCTGCGTTATCTGACGCGTTCAAAGGCCGGCTATGAGGCGATGAAGCAAGCCGGCATCAACGTCACACCCCGGACGATGAAGCGGTGGCTGGTAGGAACGCAACGACCCAACAATGCGAACCTTGAGAAGATCGACCGGGCCTATTGGATGTTTCGGCGTCAGAACGTGGCGAAATATCTCCTCAAGAGGTTGAACTCTCGTGGCGGAACACGGGTGGAAATTCACCCACTTGACCAGAGCCGCGTCCTGGTTCCCCGTCAACGCGTGCTAGAATATAGGAAGTTGAATATCCGTCACTGGGATGCGATCGTCAACGCCTGGGCCAAAGGTGACAGTCGAATGCTGGATGACGCCTGGATCGACCAGATGGTAGAACTGGGCTCCCAGTGGGGAAAGTACGAGTACGTCACATCCGTAGGATTCTCAGCGTAACCACAGTGACCAGCACTCACCTCGAGTTGACGACAAGTCAACTCGAGAACGGCAGAGGGACCCCAACCCCGCAGCCAGCCAAGGGAATTCGCGAAGCGAATTCCCCAGTCGAGGCCGCGAAGCGGACTCGACACCGCGCGGAGCGCGGTAGCCGCGCGGAGCGCGGCAGACTCCCGACGCGAAGCGTCGGGAGTCACCGGCCCGTAGGGCCGGCGCGTCGTGCCCGCGGAGCGTGGCCGCTGTCTCTTCTCGCCATCT
>NZ_WMLF01000494.1 GCF_014156695.1 Streptomyces durbertensis
CCCCAGTCCTCGGACAGCGCGCCCGGCAGCAGGTCGAGGTACTCGCCCGCCTGGCGCCGGGCGCTGTCCAGATCGGGGTTGCCGGTGCTGCCCCAGACGTGCATGGCGGTGCGCAGCACCCCGCAGAAGGCGGCGACCAGCACCCTCGGCCGCGGGTCCTCGGCGAGGTCCACGCCGACCCGCCGGGCGACCGCGTCCGCCAGCTCCTCCTCCATGGCCTGGCTGCGGCCCAGTTGCAGGGCGCTGAGCGTGGGAGTGGTCTCGATCAGCTGCCACATCCGCAGGTAGACGTCCGGCGGGACGATCTCGGCGATGGTCGCGCCGATCTCCTGCCAGCCCTCGTCCATGGCGTTGCGCAGCGCCACCAGCGGCGGCTCCTCGGCCGGCCGGGCCGCGAACCTGGCCAGGTAGCGCGCCTGCACGGTCTCCTGGACGACAAAGACGACGTCCTCCTTGCCGGCGAAGTAGCGGAAGAACGTCCGCTCCGACACCGAGGCGGAGGTGGCGATCTCCTCCACCGTCGTCCGCTCGTAGCCCTGGCAGAGGAAGAGCTCGTGCGCGGTACGGATGAGCGCGTTGCGGGTCCGCAGCTTCTTGCGCTCGCGCAGTCCCGTCACCCGGTCACCTCCCGCTGTCTTCCGTGACGGCCAATCGTAACCACACCGTAATCACGCCTACGGTCATCAAAGCCGACGGCACGGGGACGTTCGGCCAGTCGGCGGCGCGGGTCACCCGGCCGCCCGCTCACCCGGCCGCCCGCCCGGGCCTCCCGCACACGCCGGCGGCCCGTGGCACCCACAGGGGTACCACGGGCCGCCGCGTGTGCGTCAGGCGTCGCCGCCGGCCGCGCCCGGGTCGGCCGCCGCCACGTCGAGCAGCTGGTAGCGGTCGATGGCCTGCTTCAGCGCCGACCGGTCCACCTTGCCCTCGCGGGCCAGCTCCGTCAGCACACCGAGCACCACGGACTGGGCGTCGATGTGGAAGAAGCGCCGCGCCGCGCCACGGGTGTCGGCGAAGCCGAAGCCGTCGGCACCCAGCGACTGGTAGGTGTTCGGCACCCAGCGGGCGATCTGGTCCGGCACCGCGCGCATCCAGTCCGACACCGCGACGACCGGTCCTTCGGTGCCCTGGAGCTTGCGGGTCACGTACGGGACGCGCTGCTCCTCCTCGGGGTGCAGGAGGTTGTGCTCCTCCACCTCCACGGCCTCGCGGCGCAGCTCGTTCCAGGACGTCGCCGACCAGACGTCGGCACGCACGTTCCAGTCCTCGGCGAGGATCCGCTGGGCCTCCAGCGCCCAGGGCAGCGCCACACCGGAGGCGAGGATCTGCGCCGGCAGCTCGCCGGCCTCCCCGGCCCGGTAGCGGTACAGGCCCTTGAGGATGCCCTCGACGTCCACGTCCTCCGGCTCGGCCGGCTGCTGGATCGGCTCGTTGTAGACGGTGAGGTAGTAGAAGACGTCCTCGGCGTTCTCGCCGTACATCCGGCGCAGGCCGTCCCTGACGATGTGCGCGATCTCGAAGCCGAACGCGGGGTCGTAGGCCACGCAGCCCGGGTTGGTGGAGGCCAGCAGCTGGGAGTGGCCGTCGGCGTGCTGCAGGCCCTCACCGGTCAGCGTGGTGCGCCCGGCGGTCGCGCCGAGAACGAAGCCGCGCGAGAGCTGGTCGGCCATCTGCCAGAACTGGTCGCCGGTCCGCTGGAAACCGAACATCGAGTAGAACACGTAGATCGGGATCAGCGGCTCGCCGTGCGTGGCGTAGGCCGATCCCGCGGCGATCAGCGACGCCGTGCAGCCCGCCTCGGAGATGCCGTCGTGCAGCATCTGGCCGTTCGGGGACTCCTTGTAGGCCAGCAGCAGGTCCCGGTCGACGGCCTCGTAGGTCTGGCCGAGCGGGTTGTAGATCTTCGCGGACGGGAAGAAGCTGTCCATGCCGAACGTGCGGTACTCGTCCGGCGCGATCAGCACGAACCGCCTGCCGATCTCCTTGTCCCGCATGAGGTCCTTCAGCAGCCGGACAAACGCCATCGTCGTGGCGATCGACTGCTGCCCGGAGCCCTTCTTCACCGCCGCGTAGGTCTTGTCCTCCGGCAGCGCCAGCGGCTTGGACCGGTCGACGCGGGTCGGCACGTAGCCGCCCAGCTCCTTGCGCCGGTCGTGCATGTACTGGATCTCGTCGGAGTCCCGACCGGGGTGGTAGTACGGCGGCAGGCCGTCCTCCAGCGCCTTGTCGGGGATCGGCAGGTGCAGCCGGTCCCGGAAGCGCTTGAGGTCCTCCACGGTCAGCTTCTTCATCTGGTGCGTGGCGTTGCGGCCCTCGAAGTTCGGGCCGAGCGTCCAGCCCTTGACCGTCTGCGCCAGGATGACCGTCGGCTGGCCCTTGTGCTCCTTGGCCGCCTTGTACGCCGC
The DNA here is from genome assembly GCF_014156695.1 of Streptomyces durbertensis. Classification (GTDB taxonomy): domain Bacteria; phylum Actinomycetota; class Actinomycetes; order Streptomycetales; family Streptomycetaceae; genus Streptomyces; species Streptomyces durbertensis. The sequence goes on from NZ_WMLF01000494.1 coordinate 2,406, forward strand.
GTACACCTTGCGGTGGTCGTGGCCGCCGCGACCGAGGTGCAGGATCTGCTCGTCGGTCATGTTCTCGACCATCGCGCGCAGCCGCTGGTCGCCGCCGAAGAAGTGGTCCCTGATGTACGCGCCGGTCTCCGTCGCGTACGTCTGGAACTGGCCGTCGGGCGTGGTGTTGAGCTTGTTGACCAGCACACCGTCCCGGTCCCTGGCCAGCAGCGGGTCCCAGGAGCGGTCCCAGATGAGCTTGATCACGTTCCAGCCGGCGCCGCGGAAGACCGACTCCAGCTCCTGGATGATCTTGCCGTTGCCGCGCACCGGACCGTCCAGGCGCTGGAGGTTGCAGTTCACCACGAAGGTGAGGTTGTCCAGGCCCTCCCGCGCGGCCAGGGTCAGCTGGCCGAGCGACTCCGGCTCGTCCATCTCGCCGTCCCCGAGGAACGCGTACACCTGCGACTTCGAGGTGTCGGCGATGCCGCGCGCCTCCATGTAGCGGTTCATCCGCGCCTGGTAGATCGCCCCGATCGGGCCGAGGCCCATGGAGACGGTCGGGAACTCCCAGAAGTCCGGCATGGACCTCGGGTGCGGATAGCTGGAGAGCGCGTACGGCGCCTTCGACTTCTCCTGGCGGAAGCCGTCCAGGTGCCGCTCGCTCAGCCGGTCCAGGAGGAACGCGCGCGCGTAGATGCCGGGCGACGCGTGCCCCTGGAAGAAGATCTGGTCGCCGCCGTCGCCGCCGTCCTTGCCCCGGAAGAAGTGGTTGAAGCCCACGTCGTACAGGGAGGCGGAGGAGGCGAACGTGGCGATGTGCCCGCCGACGCCGATACCCGGCCGCTGGGCACGCGACACCATCACGGCGGCGTTCCAGCGGGTGGCGTTGAGGATCTTCCGCTCGATCTCCTCGTCGCCGGGGAAGAACGGCTCGTCCTTGGTGGCGATGGTGTTGACGTAGTCGGTGCTGCGCATCTCGGGCACCGCGACGCGCCTCTCGCGGGCACGCTCGATGAGCCGGAGCATCAGGTAGCGGGCGCGTTCCCGGCCGCGCTCGTCGACTGCCGCGTCAAGGGAGTCGAGCCACTCGCCGGTCTCCTCGGGGTCGAAGTCGGGGACCTGGCTCGGCAGGCCGCCAATGATGATCGGGGTGCGATCTGATCCGGAAGCCACGCTGTTCCTTCGTTCTCGGTGGTGCCTTGTCTGGTGTCGCGCCGACTCCCATCGTGTACCGCTGGGCCGCGTACGTCACCTCTACTCAGGGGTAACTGTCATGGCGGGTGAGAAACGCGGGTCGGGCGCCTTCCGTCGGCCGCCGGACGGCCGAATCGCAACCC
>NZ_WMLF01000495.1 GCF_014156695.1 Streptomyces durbertensis
GTCCTCCTGGATGTCCGAGCCGTCCGGCTGGTAGACGTCGTCGCCCATCGCGTCCTGGAAGCCCATGACCACTCTCCGTCGCCCAGCCCCGAGTCGGTGACGCGCGTATCACGCGTTCACCATCAAATCTAGGGACACCGCCACCGAGTGCGCAAAACCGGCACCGAGTGCGTCGGTGCGGGTGAGTGCAGTCGGATGGCGGGTGCGGAGGGGCCGCTGGTGGGGAAGAGCAGGGTGTGGCTACCGTCCCGGAACCGATGCGCAAGATCGCGCGGCGTCGCAACGAGCCGGCCGTCGTCCAGACGCTGCGCTCGGCAACCGCCGCCACCCTCTCCTACGTCGTCGCCAGCTGGCTCCTGGGGGTGAACCCTCCTCCTCTGCTGGCGCCGCTGACCGCGCTGCTTGTCGTCCAGGTCACCCTCTTCGCGACCCTCACCACCGGCATCCGACGCGTCAACTCGGTGGTCGCCGGCGTGCTCATCGCCGTCGGCTTCAGCGCGCTGGTCGGCCTGAGCTGGTGGAGCCTGGGACTGCTGATCATCTCCTCGCTGGTGCTCGGCCATCTGGTGCGGGTCGGCGAGTTCGTGCCCGAGGTGGCGATCTCGGCGATGCTGGTGCTCGGCGTCTCGCACCACACCGACCTGGCGGTCAGCCGGGTACTGGAGACGCTGGTCGGCGCCGCGGTCGGCCTGCTGTTCAACATCGTCTTCGTCCCGCCGGTGTGGGTGGAGTCCGCCGGCGAGTCGATCGAGGACCTGGCCGGCCGGATGCGGGACCTGATACGGGATCTGGGAGACGAGATCACCGGCCGCACGGCGGTGGAGGCCGCCGCGGCCAGACTGCACGCGGCCCGCAGGCTCGACCACGACATCGTCGAGGTCGACGCCTCGCTGGCGCGGGCCGAGGAGAGCCTGCGGCTCAACCCCCGGGTGAAGGAGGGCCTGCTCTCCCGGATCGTGCTCCGCACCGGGCTGGACACCCTGGAGATCTGCGCCGTCGTCCTGAGAGTGAGCGCCCGCACGCTCACCGACCTGGCGAAGAAGCGCAAGGGCGAGGACCTCTTCCCGCCACCGGTGGCGGAGGCGCTGAAGGAGCTGTTCGGCCATCTCGCCGCCGCCGTGGAGAACTTCGCCTCGCTCATCACCACCCAGATCAGCAGCAGCGCGGAGGAGGCCGAGGACCGCCTCGCGGACGAACTCGCCGCCGCCCGCGCCGCCCGGGAGCGAGTGGCCCACCTGCTGCTGGAGACCGTCCAGGAACACCCCAGGCAGTGGCAGCTGCACGGCGCCCTCCTGGCCGAGATCGACCGCATGCTCGACGAACTCGACATCGAGAAGCGGTCCGTGCGCCTGGCCGAGGAACTGGACCGCACTGCCGAGGAACGGCACGAGCGCTACCCCTTCCTCGCCCGGGTGGGACGCAGGCTGGCACAGCTCCGCAAGCGCCGCCGCGCGTTCTGACACACGAGCGATCTGGCACGACGCGACCTGACCTGGAGTCATGTCTTGGTCAAGAATCATCCCGGCCGCCGGTCCGGCGGACCGCTCACTGGCCGGCCTGCCGCCAGAACGTGCGGCCGTCAGGCCGGAACCGGGGAGGCGACCATGCGACCACACCACGACGGCGGTCCCACCGCGCTCTTCGCCGCGGCGACCTGCGCGACCCTCCTCGCCGTCGCCGTCGCCGTCGCCGTCGCCGTCGCCGCCGCCGGCTGCGGCGGCGAACGGAGTGACGACGCCCGGCCGACGGCAACGCCGACGACCTCGCCCAGCACCACGCCCGCCCGCTGCCTCGCACGGTCGGAGGTGGTGAAGCTGACCAAAACACGCCCTCTCCGCGCGCCCTGCCGCCGAGGGCGGCCCCGTGCTGCGACAGTCGGGGACACACCCTCCCGCACGCGAACCGGAAGGCCACGGATGAGCACCGCGCACCACGGCAGCGACGACGGCGCCCACCCCGCGGGCGAGACACTCGCTCTCCTGCGGACCGGTGAGGACCTGCTGGAGGCGGCAAGGACCGCCGACGCCGGCCGGGCCGCCCGCACCCTCGTCACCGCGCCCGGGCTCCGCGTCACCCTGATCGCGCTGCTCGCCGGGCAGGAGCTCTCCGCCCACGAGGAACCCGAGGCGGCCAGCCTGCAGTGCCTGCGCGGCGAGGTGGTGCTCACCGCGGTGCACGGCGACGACACGTGGCGCTTGACGGCACACGACCTCCTCGGCCTCCCCGACGGCCGGCACCGCCTCACCGCCGAGGACGACGCCCTGCTCCTCCTCACTGTCCGGCTCGACTGACTTCAGGGACCCGTCAGCCGCGTGTCACGCCGCGTCGTCGGCCAGCCAGAGGTCGGGGCCGAAGACCTCGTAGCGGATGTGGCGCGGCGGCACCCCGGCGGCCAGCAGCTGGGCGCGGACGTCACGCATGAACGGCAGCGGCCCGCACAGGTAGGCGCGGACGCCGTCCGGCAGGTCCAGGGCGCCGAGGTCCATGCGCCCGGCCCACGCTCCCGGTTCGGCGGCGCCCGGTTCGGCGGCGCCCGGCCACTCGTACCAGAACTGGGCGCGGGCCCCCGGAAGCCGGCTCACCAGCCGGTTGGTGTCCGCCCGCAGCGCGTGGTCGGCGGGGGAGCGGTCGGCGTGCAGCACCAGCGTCGGGCGGGTGGAGCCGGCCGACGCCAGGTGCTCCAGCATGCCCACCATCGGGGTGCACCCGATGCCGGCCGAGGCGAGCAGCAGCGGCGCGTCCTCCTCCTCCAGCACCACGTCGCCGAAGGGCGCCGACAACGTCAGCTCGTCGCCGACCCGCACCGTCCGGTGCAGCAGGTCCGAGACCTCGCCGAGCGGGGTGCCGTCTCCGCCCACCCGCTTCACGGTGATCCGCCGGGTGCGGCCGTCCGGCGCCGAGCTGAGGCTGTACTGCCGCAGCTGGTGCACACCGTCGGGCATCCGCACCCGGACGCTGACGTACTGGCCGGCCCGCACCGGCGGCGGCGCCTGCCCGTCGGTCGGGCGCAGCAGGAAGGAGACCACGTCGACCGTCTCCTGCCGGCGCCCCACCACGGTCCAGGACCGCCACGGGTGCCCCGGCCGGACCTGCGCCTCGACGTACAGCCGGGCCTCGTGCGCCACGAGCGCGCCGGCCATCAGCCAGTACACCTCGTCCCACGCGGCGGCGACCTGCGGCGTCACGGCCTCCCCGAGCACCTCGACGATCGCGCCGAACAGGTACTTGTGGACGATCGCGTACTGCTCCTCGGTGACGCCCACCGCCGCGTGCTTGTGCGCGATACGGGCCAGCAGCGCGTCCGGACGGCTCTGCGGGTCGGTGAGCAGCGAGCCGGCGAACGCGACGATGGAACCGGCGAGTGCCTGCCGCTGCATGCCGTTGGCCTGGTTCCCCCGGTTGAACATCCCGTCCAACAGCTCCGGGTGCTCTCGGAACATGGTGTCGTAGAAGTGACCGGTGATCCGCTCGATCGCCTCGCCGACGAGGGGGAGGCTGGCGCGGACGACCGCGGCCGATTCGGGAGAGAGCATGAACGCTCCTGGGATGTACGGGTGTTGGGAGACGGCCGCGAAGTGCGACCGAGAACCTGTCTACCAGCGCGTGAGGCGGTCGAACGCTCGGCGAGGTGGATCACGGCCGAAGGTCTCGGCGATCAGGGCCGTTCGGCCCCGGCGGCCCCCACCGCACACAGGACCGAAGGGCCCTTGCGGCCGCC
>NZ_WMLF01000496.1 GCF_014156695.1 Streptomyces durbertensis
CCTCTGGGCGTGTCGGAAGGGGCGCGCGGCCCGGGCAGGGGAGCGCGGGTCACGGTAGCGGCGCGCTGGTCGGGAACGCGCGCGTGGTATGCGAGGTTCACCCGTTCGGGGTCTCCATTGTCCACCTTGTTGACCCGTGGCCCGACTTGGGAGGGTCTTCGGTAAGGCTTCACCGAAGGTTCGTCCGGGGCGGATGAGGTGGATGAATCCGGTTAGCGTGATGATATGGCCCCAAAGGTGCGCAACCGGACGGTGTTGGTCGTGCTGGCCGTCGCGGTGACGGCCGCGGTGGCCCTGCTGGTCACGCAGCTCGTCCCCCGCTCGGGCACAGACGGCCCGTCGGGGCCGGGCGGCCGGCAGCAGCCGCCCACGCCCAGCCCGACCCTGCCCCGCGACTACGAGCCCGCCGAGGCGCCGCGCACGATCCCGGCCGTCCGGGAGTGGCGGGCCGGGCGGGGCCCGGGCTGGCGTCCCACCGAGGGCGGCCGGGTGGTCGCCGAACGCGGCGGCCCGCTGGAGGACGAGGCGCGCCTGCTCGCCGAGGAGCTGGAGCTGGAGTACGCCGACGGGGACGCCGGACCCGGCGACGTCGAGCTGGCCCTGAGGCCCGGCACCCCGGGCGGCCGGGAGGGCTACGAGCTGACCACCGGGGACAACCGGGTGCACATCCGGGGCAGCACCGAGACCGGTGTCTTCTACGGCACCCGCACCCTGCTGCAGTCCGTCCGGGACAGCGGCGGCATGCCGGAGGGCACCGTGCGCGACCACCCGGACCGGGCGCAGCGCGGGCTGATGGTCGACATCGCCCGCAAGCACTTCCCCGCCGACTGGCTCGCGGACCGCGTACGCGAGATGGCCGACCTCAAACTCAACCAGCTCCACCTGCACTTCTCCGACGACCAGGCCTTCCGCATCGAGAGCGAGACCAGCCCGGAGATGGTCGCCGAGCAGCACCTGACCAAGCGGGAGGTGCGGGACCTGGTGAGGCTGGCCCGCTCCCGGCACATCACGGTCGTGCCGGAGATCGACTCACCCGGCCACCTCGGCGCCGTGCTGGAGGCGCACCCCGAACTCAAGCTGCGCAACGCCGCGGGCCAGGAGGTCCCCGGCGCCATCGACATAGGCAACCCGGCGTCCGGCCGGCTGATCGACCGCCTTGTGCGCGAGTACGCGCCGCTCTTCCCCGGTACCTACTGGCATCTCGGCGGTGACGAGTACCGCCCGCTGACGGCGTCGGACCCGGAGGCGAACCATCCCCGGCTGCACCGCATCGCCCGGGAGCGCTTCGGCCCGGACGCGGGCGTCGCGGATCTTGCCACCGCCTGGCTGAACGACCGCGCCGCCACCGTCCGCTCCCTCGGTTACACCCCGCAGGTGTGGAACGACGGAATGCACGCGGGCGGTGTGGTGGAGCCGAGCCGGGGCCGCGAGGTGGCCTACTGGACGGGCAAGGAGATCGGCGCCCGGCAGCCGGAGGAGTACCTGCGGGAAGGGTGGAGCCTCGTCAACTTCAATGACGAGTACCTCTACTACGTTCTGGGCGAGCCGCACGACTTCATCTATCCGACCGGCGAGCGTATTTACCGGGAGTGGTCGCCGGCGGTGCTGCGGGGCTCGCGGGCGGTGCCGGCGGAGACGGCCGGGCCGGACCGGATACGCGGGGCGCGGCTGGCGGTGTGGTGCGACCAGGCCGGGGCGCAGACGGTCGAGGAGGTCGCCGAGGGCATAAGGCTGCCGCTGCGGGCGCTCGCCCAGAAGGTGTGGGACCCGCGTCCGCCCGAGACGCCGTGGCCGGACTTCGTGGAGCTTGCCCGGAAGGTGGGGTGAAGCCCGCAGGTCAGCACTCGTATGGCTGAAAGGTGGGGGTTGAGGGAAGGCGTGTGACCTGCCTGTCGGCGCTGCCCGGGGAGGTGGCCGCCGCGTGCGTCCCGGAGGCGGACGCGAAGACGGCCGGGGTCGCCACCCCCCACAGGAGAGACCCCGGCCGCCGTCGAGTACGGACTGCGCAGGCAGGCCCGTACTCCACTCAGCGTCGGCGCCCCACAATGTGTTACTCGGCGACGACCCGCCCCGGTGTAATCGCATCTGCACGTACATCTGCAAGTACATCTTCCATCGGGGAGCATGGACGTAGACCTACTTCAGGCCGTACGGTTCTGATCGCGCACAAGGATTGTCGAAGCTTGAACGACGCGCGCCCGGCCAGGGGCAAGACCAGGCAGACCTCACTACCTAGGGCAGGAAGCGTGCAGGGGGACGAGGCGGAACTCACCGCCGCGGTTCGCGCGGCGCAGGAAGGCGACGAAGTGGCCTTCCGCACCGTTTACCGCGCCGTGCACCCACGGCTGCTCGGCTACGTCCGGACACTCGTACCGGACGCGGACGCCGAGGACGTGGCGTCGGAGGCGTGGTTCCAGATAGCCAGGGATCTCCAGCGGTTCACCGGCGACGCCGACCGGTTCCGCGGCTGGACGGCCCGTATCGCCCGCAACCGGGCGCTCGACCACATCAGGGCGCGCGGTCGGCGACCCGTCGCCGGCGCCGACGAGAGCGAACTCACCGGCATGCCGGACGGCGCCGACACCGCCGACGAGGCCCTGGAAGCCCTCGGCACCGGCCGCACCATGGCGCTGATCTCCCGACTGCCCCGCGACCAGGCCGAAGCCGTCGTCCTGCGCGTGGTCGTCGGCCTGGACGCCAAGAGCGCCGCCCAGGTACTCGGCAAGCGCCCCGGCGCCGTACGCACCGCCGCCCACCGCGGACTGCGGCGGCTGGCCGAGCTGCTGGACGGGGAAGGCGAGCCGGCCGGCGTGGACGGAACCATTCCAGATCAGCGATGGGACCAGGCGCTCACTGTGACGCCGAGGGTCGCCCGAACGCTGAGGGGTACGTGAGGGCTGACGACCGCTACGACTGGCTGGACGACAAAGCCGCGGAGACACTACTGCGCGGTCGTCCCGTCGGCGACACCTCGGTCCGCCCTCTCGACGACACTCCGGCAACCGGCGACACACCGCCCGCCGAATCGGGTGAGACCCACTCCGACACCGGCATCCCACCTAAGGAACACGAGTCGGCGCTGGAACTGATCCGCGCCCTCGAAGGGCTGGCCGCGGAACACCGCCACCCGCCGACGGACACGGAACTTCCCGGCGAGGCCGAAGCACTGGCCGCCTTCCGCACGGCCCGCACCCCGGGTGCCGGCCCCGGGGCGCCCCGGGGCTCCAAGCTCTCCCGCATCCCCGGCAAACCCCTGCGCGCCGGCCTCGCCATGACGCTCGCCGGCTGCGCCCTCGGCGGCGTCGCGATGGCGGCGACCAGCGGCTTCCTGCCCGGGCCCTTCCGCTCCGACGGCGCGCAGGACCCCAAGCGCCCCGGCGGCGGCGCCACCTCGGTGGAGGTCCCCGGCGGCGGCGTGACGGCCGAGCCGCCGGGCAAGGGGACCGGGGGCCCGGGAGACGGACCCGGTGATCACGCCGAGCCCGGCGACCACGGTTCGCACAAGCGGCACAGCGAGGGCGGCGACCGCCCCGGCGACCCGCGGGGCTCCGCCCCGGGTGAACGAGGCGACGGCGGTCACGACCGCGGCACCGCCGGTTCCGGTGGTGGCCACGGCGACACCCGCGACGTGGCCGGCGCCGCGCGCGGCGGCGGCGAGCGCCCCCTACCTGGCGAGGACGCCTACGGCAGCTGGCCCCACCGCACGGA
>NZ_WMLF01000497.1 GCF_014156695.1 Streptomyces durbertensis
GACCTGAAGCCCCGCCCGCGCCCGTCCGTGACCACAGGGCGGCCGTCCCGCCGGCCGCCTCCCCGCTCACTGCTAGGATCACTCGCGCTCACACGGAGTTCCGACACAGAGGGCCCCACACCTCCCCGCTGCGTCCTCCGCGTGCCGCGAAAACCGCTGGCACTGCTCAGCACTTCGCTCCACCCTTCTTCAGCACCACCTCCGCTCCACCGCCCGCCGCGCGCTGCCGACCCTCGCGCGGCTCCACGCCTCACGGGGAGGACCACACGTGGCTCGCCACCCCCTCATACGCAACAGGACCTTCCGCGGTGTCACCGCGGTGACGGCCGCGCTGGCCGTCGGTCTGCCGCTGCTCTCCGCCACCGGAGCCACCACCGCGAACGGCGCCACCGCCGCCCAGCCGGTGGCCGCCGACGAGACGGTCGTCGATGCCTCGGCCCGCTTCCGGCCGCGCACGGTGAACCCGCTCATCGCGGGCCGGACCGGCTACCTGCACCTGACCGAAGAGGTCGACCACCAGCAGTGGACCGACTACGCCACCGGTCAGACCCGCCGCCCGCCGCGAGGCCTCTCGACGGCCCACCCCGTGCACCCCGGCTTGTCGCACCGCGTCGACAAGGGGGCCGAGGGGGAGCCGGACCGGGTCGTGATCACCGATGTCGACACCGGGCAGGAGACGGCCGTCCCGATGCCGGAGGACCAGCACTTCCTCGGCGCCGTGGTCGCCGACGGGGCGCTGACCGCCGAACGTGCCGAGGACGGGTCCGTCACCGCGCTGAACCTGGTCCGCCTCGTCGACGGCGAGACCGTCACGCGCCCGCTCACCGGCCTGCCGGAGGGGTGGCGGCTGATGCGCGCGGTCGCCCAGGACGCCGACGGCGCCGTGGTCCGGTTCCGCCCGGCCGGCGACTCCGGCACCGACGCGTACTTCCACGTCGACTACGGCACGGCGGAAGTCCAGCGGCTGTTCGCCGAGTTGGGCGGCGCCCTGCCGTCGAACGTCGTCCTGTCGGCCGGTCACGTCGTCGGCTACAGCGCCCAGTGGGAGAACGCCGTGGTCGTCCCCCGCACGGCCCCCGCCGCGTCGGTGCGGCTCGTTCCGCTTCCCGCCCCCGTGGGCGGCGACCGCCGCAGCGTCCAGGTCGCCCCGGTCGGCGACTGGCTGCTGGCCGTGCACAGCGAACAGAACCTGGACGCAAGCCTCGGCCAGCCGCTGTGGGCCGTGCCGGTGGACGGCGGCGCCCCGCGACGGCTGCTCACCCACGCGGCGCGGCGCCTCGCCCAGGCGCCGGACGGCTCGGTGGTCGTGATCGGCGGCAGCCGCGCCGACAACTGGGCCGTACGCCGGGTCTCCGCCGGCGCGGACGCGCCGACCCTGCGGACGATCCACGGCGTGGAACCGGTGCGGGGGCCCGTCGACGGGCTCGCGCTGGCCGCCGGCCGCCTCACCGTCGCGACGTTCAAGCCCGGCACCGGCGCCCGTGTCCTCTACGACTACCAGCTCGCCCCCGACGGCCGCCCGCTGAGCGGGCCGGTGCCGGGCTGGCCGCTGCGCTCCGACTACAACGCCTGCCAGACGGGAGAGGCGTGCGTGGAACTGCACGCCATGGGCAACGGCCGGACGGCGTTCACCTCCGGTAGCGCCGTGCGGGTGCCCAGCGCGCCGGACACCCACGCCAACATCAGGGCGGGCGCCGGAGAGCAGCGCCTCGTCGACACGGCCGGCCGCTACACGCTCAGCAACGGCACCGACCCCGCGCGCCAGTACGTCGGCGACATCGAGCAGGCCGGTGACTCCCACGTCATCCACACCCGGTCGGTCACCGCCGGCGCCCTGTGGGGCAACAAGCTGTGGAAGCCCGTGTCCGGCGCCGGCAACGTCAACTCCTACGACCTCAAGACGAAGAAGACCTCCGCCACGGTCAACGTCGGCTCCGGCTGCGCCCCCAAGGAGCTCCAGGCCGTCGGCCGCTGGCTCTACTGGAACTGCGGCCCGACCGGCAAGGCGGGCGTGTGGGACCACAAGGCCGGACGCGGCATCAGCGTGCCGTCCGGTGAGGCGCTGCTGGGCGACGGTTTCCTCGTCCGCCACGACCGCGCCGCCGGCAAGCTCCTGCTGACCGACTTCCACAAGGGCGCCGGAACCGCCGCCCGTACCACCGCGATCGCGGACCTGCCCGCGAACCGCCTGAAGTCGCAGCGCCGCGTGGGCTGGACGGTCGACCGGTTCGGCGGGAACGTCGCCTACGTCGACCCCGCGCAGCGCGTCCGGATCAAGCAGGTCACCGTTCCTCGCTCCCCGATCGCCGTACTGGAGTCCCGGACCCCGGAGAAGAACCTCCGGTACGGTGCCACGCGCCGCTGGGAGAGCACCCTCCAGCTCTCGCGCCCCGCCACCGCCTGGCGCCTCACCCTCCGGGACGGCTTCGGCCGTGTCGTGCGGACGGTGAACGGCACCAAGGCCGACGGCGCGTCCATCACCCCGTCGTGGAACGGCCGCGACGCCGCGGGCAAGCCCGCCGTGAGCGGCCCCTACAACTGGGCCGTCAGCGCCCGTGGCGCGGGAGACACCGCCTTCCGCGACGTGAAGAAGGGCAGCCTGTGGCTGACCGGAGGCACCGGCGCGCACCGCGACACCAACCGGGACGGCAACGGCGAGCTGTACACGGTCAACAAGGCCGGCACCCTCACCGCCCACACCTTCCGCGGCGGCGTCCACCACAAGACGTCCGCCAAGGGCTGGCACACCGGCTACACCTACGTCCCGTTCGGCGACCTGACCGGCAACGGCTGCGACGACCTGCTGGTCCGCAACACCAAGGGCACCCTGTACCGGTACAACGGCCCCTGCAACGGCGTCCCGAAGCCCACCGCCACCCGCGTCTCGCTCGGTACCGGCTGGAACGCCTACGACATGCTCACCTACCCCGGTGACCTCACCGGGGACGGCCGACCCGACCTGATCGCGCGGCAGAAGTCCACCGGCGACGTCTACCGTTTCAACGGCACGTCGACCGGCAAGCTCGCCAAGGGCGTCAAGATCGCCTCGAACTGGAAGTTCGCCCAGATCATCGGTGCCGGCGACCTCAACGGCGACGGCCACGGCGACCTGCTGGCCCGCACCAGGAGCGGCACCCTGTACCGCTACGACGGCCTGGGCAACGGGAAGCTGAAGAGCCGCGTCACCCTCTGGACCAACTGGGGCGGCACGTACAACACGATCGTCGTCGCCGGCGACATGAGCGGCGACGGCATCCCCGACCTGGTCGCCCGCGACACCAAGGGCCGCGTCTTCGTCAACCGGGGCAAGCCCGACGGTTCGTTCACCGGCCGCACCCAGGTGGCCGACGGCTTCGGCGGCTACCCCGGCCTCGCCTGACACCGAGGCCCGCCCCGCACGCCACGTGTCCCGTCTCGTCCCGCCCGTCTCGTCCCGTCCGGCCCGGTCCGGTCCGGCACGGTCCGCCGGACGGGACGGGGCGGGACACCGGCGGCCCACACCGAATGCCTTCGAGCCAACCGGCCCCCGCCGGTTATGCTTCTCGCGGGCCGTTAGCTCAATTGGCAGAGCAGTGGACTTTTAATCCATTGGTTGTGGGTTCGAGTCCCACACGGCCTACCGACCGCGGGGAACGGGGAACCGCCTCCCACCTGCGCTTGAGCGCCCTGCCCGGCCTGCCCGGGCGGGGCGCTTC